>JAITFC010000050.1 GCA_031281635.1 Puniceicoccales bacterium
TTGCCATGTATTTGGCCTGTGGGATTGATCCGGAAAAGTCAATGGTTTTTCTGCAGTCGCAGGTGGATGGGCACGCGGAATTGGCGTGGATTTTGGCCTGTGAGACCCCTCTCGGGCAGCTGGAGCGCATGACGCAATTTAAAGATAAGTCTGCGCGGCAGGGAACGGAATTTGTCGGGGCTGGTCTACTCTACTATCCTCTTCTCATGGCGGCAGATATCCTACTGTATAACGCGGACCTGGTCCCCGTCGGCGAGGATCAGCGCCAGCATTTGGAACTTGCACGCGACGCGGCGGAACGCTTTAACCACCGTCATGAGAAGATCTTCACGATTCCGCAGGGAATTTATCTGGAAAATTGCGCCCGGGTCATGTCGCTGCAATCGCCGATGATTAAAATGTCCAAGTCCGATCCGAATCCATCGGGAGTCGTTTTTTTGACGGATTCCGATGTGAAAATTCGCAAAAAATTTCGTTCCGCCATAACTGACTCTGGCAAAGAAATTCGTGCCACTTCGGAAAAACCAGGCATTCGCAATTTGTTAGAAATTTTCAGCGGGTTGACTGGAGCAACTATTGTGGAACTGGAAAAGCGCTATGAGGGAGCAACTTATGCGCAATTCAAAGGAGATTTGGCCGAGGCGGCAGTGGCCGTGATTGGACCCATACGGGAAAAATTTTTCACCATGCGTGAGCAAAGAAATATTCTGCTGGATATTTTGGAATTTGGGCGTCGGGAAGCTCAGCTGCGAGCGGATCGCATGAGGGAAAAGGTCTATGAATGCGTCGGGTTTCTCGGCCGACGCGGAGAGAAAAAATTTGACAGCCTTCGCACTTTCCATGAAAATGCAAGGGCTGTTCGGCGGAGGCATTGTGAAAGGTAGAATTTTTTTTGGGATGTTGTCGTTAGGGGTTTTGGCCGTTACGGTTGGAGCAGCGGAGGGCAGGCCGATGGCAGTGAGCACGCAAAGTAAGGAGGGAAAATGGGTGGCTCCGATCACGCCGCCCTGGTTGAAAGCGGGTGTTTCCCGGGAAGCTTACGAAGATTTTCAAGAATTCTGGGAGGATTTCGAGGCGAGGCCGCACCGCGGGGATTTCGCCATACCGCGTATCATTGTGTGGTTGAATGGCGCTCCCGGAGCGGGAAAGGGCACGTGTTCGCACCACGTGGCGGACATTTATGGTATTGGGACGGAACCGCTTGTTACGAGCGACCTACTCAAAGCACCGGAGTTTGTTAAATTGAAAGACAGCGGCAAGTTGTCACCGAACCGGGCAGTGACGGCTCTCGTTTTCAATGCCATACTGTCGCGGCACTATGCGGATGGTGTTATCGTGGATGGGTATCCGCGGACGTCCGTGCAGGCGGAGTGCGTACAACTGCTGCGCGATAAAATTCTCTCATTGAAGCAACAATGCGATTTTCAAGTGGTTATTTTCGAGGTCTCCGAGGAAGTAAGTGTGGAAAGGCAGCTGGGGCGTGGTGTACAGGCAAAGCGGCACAATGAAAACGTGCGCAAAACAGGAGAAGGTACTCTCATCGAGGTGCGTAAGACAGATGAAAGCCCGGAGGCGGCTCGCGATCGTTTCCGAACTTTCCAGGAGCAGACCGCAGATGCCCTCAATGTGCTGCAGGAGAAGTTTCCGTGCCATCGAGTCAACGCCGAGGGATCCTTCGAGCAAGTGCGTCATCAGATCTACGAAGCCCTGCAGGCGAAGGAAAAGGCGCGCGGGAAGTCGCGTCGTTAGACAAAATCGCGGCATCATGGGAAAAAAGATCTCTTTCTTCATTTTTTCCTGTGCGTTGCTGTGTTCCATCCCGGGCCATGGCAGTCCTTTGGGCATGGGCGAGAGCGTCCTTCGTGGAGCCGTGCAGGGGGTAACGGAATTTCTTCCCATCTCCTCTTCGGCCCATCTTCTTCTGCTAGAATCAGTTCTCGATGAAAATTTCAGCGAGAGATCCGCATCCTTCTGGCATTACCATTTGCTGCTGCAATTTGCTTCTGTGCTTCCCATTTTCGCCTTCTATCGCCAACGCATGATGCAATTGCTACGAGGATTTTTGGGCCGTTCGAAAACTGGCTTGTTTTTGCTGGGCAAACTGTTGCTGGCATTTTTCCCAACGGCAATTTCGGGCGCTTTTTTCGGCGGAAGAAGGACCGACGTCCATTACTGTGCGCTACCGCTGCTCCTGGGTGGAGTCGCCATTTTAATTTTTGAGTATTTTCACAAGAAGCGTGGCACGAAGTCCTTGGAAGAGCTTTCTACCATTTCAGCTCTATGTATCGGTCTGCTGCAGTGTCTGGCACTTATCCCAGGCGTAAGTCGTTTACTCGTATCACTCCTTGGAGCAATGTCCGTCGGCCTCTCTCCTGGCGCGGCCGTTGAATTTTCCTTCCTCCTCGGCACGGGGACCATTTGCGCAGCAACTACCTATGATCTTTGCTTCGGCTCCATGTGGTCTGCCCTGCAACTATTTCCATCTGCATCGGTTTTTTGTGGAATTACCGCATCATTTCTCTGCGCCTCGCTCGTTATTCCAACTTTTTTGCGCTGGCTGCGCCATCACTCCCTCCGGCCTTTCGCCATTTACCGCATCACTCTCGGTGCGATTTTATTGTTTTAAAAAGAGTGCAATTTCCCATGCATATGTTTCTGTGGTGCTAGAATTTACACACGAGTATGCGCGGAGATCTTCCTTCCGTGCGAAATGTGGAAATACAGCAACCGGAGTTCGTTTCCGCTTCAAAATTCTCTTCGATGAGCACGCCATCGTTCACATCATTGGCCACGGTGAGCATAAAATATTCCCGTGGGCTTTCTTCCCAGGCGCGAACGGGCCCAAATGGCCAGAGAAAGGCAGTGCAAATGGCACAAGCAAGTCCGAGGCCGGCGAGTAATGACCGAGGCGAGGATTGCAACCATTCTCTCAGCCTTCTGCCAAATGATTTTTCGAGAAGTATGCCGAGCCGCTTCGATTGAAATCCCGCTTCAAATGCCGGCCAAAAATCATCGCTTGGTTGTTCGAAACGTTTTAATTGCAGCAATTTTCTCAACTGCTCATCGTATATATTCCGCATATTTCATGTCCCTAAATAACGCTGCAGCAAGATCTTGAGATGTTCTTTAGCGTAATGCAATCGCGATCGCACGGTCCCGGGAGAAGTTTCCGTCACAGCGGCAATTTCGTCGGTCGACAGGCCTTCCACCTCCGACAACACAATCACCGTTCTATGCCGAATGGATAGATTTTCCAAAGCTTCGCTGATGTGACGTTGTAACTCCTTCAGCAATAAATTTCTATCACCAGACAGACGAGATGCCAGAACGGAGAGCAATTCCTCGGACGCCGCATCGAGCCGCATATTCTCGAAACTGAAAAATTTCTTCAGACGCTTTTTGCGCAAATGCCTCATGGTCAAGTTGATAGCAATGCGATAGAGCCATGTGTAAAAGCGGGCTTGACCGCGGAAGCGTCCAATAGAGCGGAAAGCCACAATGAATGCGTCCTGGGCCAAATCTGCCGCATCTTCCCGATTGCCAATGAGATGGTAGATTGTCGAAAAGACCCTCTCCCGGTGACGCCGCATGAGTGTGTCAAATGCTGACAGATCCCCACTTTGGACGGAAGTTACCAGCGCGCAATCTTCATCGGCGGCCGAACCAGCGGCACACACGACATCTCCCGCGGTCTCCTCGCTAACACGCCCAGTGCCAAACAAAGTTTCGAGTGCCGCAACCATGCTGCGTAGCGTGCATGGAAATAAGTCGCATGCAAGAATTTTCGCAGAGGCGAAGCAATTTTTACGCAAACCTTACCTTCACGCACCCCACGTGCGCTTTTTATGCCTGGAAAGATGTGACTTCTTCCTGCGCTTATGCTTATTCATCTTCAAGCGCCGCTGCTTCTTTAAATTTCCCATATTTTAGGCCTTCCAATAACCCCTCTCTGCCCCACATTCTGCGATTGAAGGTCATTGTAAAGCTTTTTTTGAAAAAATTTCCCATTTCCCTCTCTGTCTGGCCAAAAGATCCCTCGAGACCATCCCCACCAACAATCTTTCAAAATTGGACCCGTTGCAAAATTCGCAGACTTTGGCCTCGAAGGACAAATCTTGAAAGTTCCGGAACGGTTAATTGCGTTGCTCCACTACTAGACGGCTATTAAAAATCGCTATTTCCCAACTCTTTCCACGCTAATGATAGAACATTTCCGGCCACGACCTAGGCATAGCTTATCCAGGCAAACTGACCCCTAATAGGTTTTTTAGCATACCATAAGACAAAGAGACGAAACACCTAATATACCTTTGGGAGCCATGGAGAAAGGCAGCAATTTTATAGCATTGCCCAGTCATCCCGCCCAAAAAACCGGAGCTTTTTAGTAAAATTTTTGTAATTTAAGAAAATTTTCCCTTGACAGGTCCTTTATTTTTTCCGTGCATCTCCTCGGATAAGGAATATTTTATATGGAAATATTAATAAATGGCGCCAAGGCTATGGGTGGGTTGGCATTGGATGGAATATACATACTAGGAAGTGGAGTAATAGCTGTATTGGAGAGTGTGAAAACGGGGTATTGTGGAGACTTTAACTGGTCATCCACCTTGCTCTCAAATGTGATGTGGATGGCATTTTTTCCCATAAGAGCAGCCTCCACAGTAGCACAACATGTATTTATACTAGCAGTCGACGGCTGTACCAGCGCACTTGCGATGCTTTTTGTTCTGTTGAAATTTCCATTAGGTGTGGAGATTGCTACAGGGCTTTGTGAACTATGCAATAATATTTGCAAGGAACTCCTTCCAAAAAGCTTTGCTCACCAGAAAACGTTCATCTTCTTTCCGTCGGCTGCTACTAAAACGAAACTAGTCAATTTTAAACAAATGCGGAAACTCTCACCTACAGAAGCAGTCGGGCAGACTATTGGAATCAGGATTATGTGGATGTTTGGATGCCCTGTCTTTTTTTGCCTTTTTGCGCTAGGTCGCTCGCTTGTCGTGTTAGCGTCGATTGCACAGACTGGTGCTAGCGCAATAAAAAAAATAGGTGAAGCGATCGCATCTTAGAGGTTGTCGGTTCATAAGCACTTGACATCTGGAAATATACGGCAACGTCAAAAGACGATGGGAAACGAAGACATACGTCGACATGAGATTCCGGATGTCACTTGGATAAAATTAGGAACGTTGCTCCCCTGTCGACGGGGGATGCGTTAGAGAATGAGTGCATGGAGTCGCCTCGGTCGCGCACACGCTGTGGCGTCATGTTCACTCGAACCGTTGCAAAATTCTTGAAATTTAGCATCGAAGGCTGCTTCTTAGGCGATTTTCTTGAATTTTGCAACGGGTCTACTTATTTGAAGGCAAAAGCCCCTTCTATGGAAGCAACAAGCAAGCCAAAATTTTATTGAGCAGCCCTGGGATGGTCTCGAAATTTTGCAATGCCCGTTGCCCAGCAGGGAAATAAAAAAAATTGTCTTTTTTAAAAAAGTTCTTGCAGCTTTTTAAAGGTAGTGATAGAATGCGCGTATGGTCGCCCATATTGGCGCTAACTCTGCGATGCCGTTTGAGGTTACAAAATCCATTTCTATTAAAACGTTTAACAAGGATGCAGACGAAAAACTTGCAATTTTGCTGGGAATTCAAACAAACCCAAAAGACATGACTCAAGCAATCCTCCGAAACATGTGTGGACATAGTCGCTTTGAAGCATGGTGGGCGTATATTTGGGGAGATTTTCCTGCAGTTGCCGTTAAAGGGATTGTTTTACGGTGTG
>JAITFC010000012.1 GCA_031281635.1 Puniceicoccales bacterium
AGCGTGATATGAGGTAAATTCCCATGGGAACGACGGTTATGCTGGATAGTATGACGCAAACGATGTCTGCCACCTTGGCCCGCAGAGGTATGTGTGGAGTGCGGACGAGTTGCCAAAAAACCATAGCGGACACGTCGTGGTCGATCTGTCGCAGCGTTTCTTGATCGCGGGCCTGTGCATATTTAGTAGTGTCTGTTGGATTAAGATTTTCCACAGCTGTGCTTCTTAGAAGATTGCAGCACGTTGCCGAAAAAGCAAGAAAAAAACGCCGAAGCATTTGATAAAATTTTTACAATCACGTAATTCGGAAAAACTCTCTATGAAAGCATTATTTTGCATCCGTCACAGATACATTGTACGGAAGTATTAATAGCCACGCAACAAGGCTGTTGCGTTTGCACATGACGCAGAAAAATTTCCATTTGTTCTCGGCCGATGACATGGCCGTGGTGACTGAAAAAAAGATGCAATGTGCGCCGCAAAATTGCTTTCGGCGCATCTTGGAGAGGAGCCAGAGCCAGTTGCCGGCCGCTTTGAGCCCTCTCAAGCAGTTGTTCGCTCAGTGTGCCAAGCGCTTCCGCGTCTTCGAGTAGCAGAACACGTGTCCGCAAAATTGATGCCTCAAAATTGCGTTCCGGTTCGAACGTTTTCCAGAGAGGCAGAAGCTCCAGACGCACGCGATTGCGCGTGTGATCCAACTGGCCGTTCGTTTCGTCTTTGCACCACTCTTGGCCAATGGCGCGCAAATAGTTAGCCAAATCAACCTTGGAAATATTCAGCAGCGGTTTCAGATGGATGATGCCGCCGCGGAAACATTGCCGTTCTCGCGGGGCCACCAAACCTTCCAGTGACGAGCCGCGAGCCAGTCGCAGAAGCAGCGTTTCCAGCACGTCGTCTCTCTGATGGGCGGTAAGCAGGTATGGCGTAGATAATTCTGCCAGCATCCCGTGAAAGAATGACATGCGATGGTGGCGCAGCGCGGCCTCATTGCAATTGGCGGCATTTTGTAAGTACCCGCAGTGAAAAAACACATGTAGTTGCGCGCAAAGATCTTCAACAAAAATTCGATCCCGTTTGGACGTAGTGGGGCGCACGCCGTGGTCAAAGTGGAGCACGTGTAGACGGTCGCGTTGCAGATCGCTGTCGCACAATAATCGCAGCAAGGCAACGGAATCCGAGCCACCGGAACATGCAACGCAAATTACTGCGGAAGAACATCTTAAAACAGAAATAACCGAAGGCGATAGGAATGGAGATGTAGCCATGAATCGCACATTTTCTTCGAAAAATTTTCGACAAAGGCAAGTCCGCTTCCGCCACACCCTGAAGAAATTAAAAATTTTCAAACGATATGATTTATGAAAAGGCATATTTCATTGTCATTCGCGATGTAAAATTTTTTTTATTTTTTCTTGCATCTGCGGAATATGTGTGCGCGAATAGTGCCATGAGTAATGTCAGTAATGATGGCAATCAACACATTGCCAACAGAGAAATAGGTGTTGCAAACAACCAACCAGCGAGGACACCGTCAATTTTTTGCAGGATTATAATTACATTTTTTCGAGGAGTTAAAGGTGTCTTAATCCAAATATGGTGTGGAACTAAGCGGATCAATCCCCGGCTATGGGTCCTCATTATTCCGGCAGGGGTGGCGCTTTTTGGCCTGATTCCTATGCCAGCAAGTATTGTCATCGCAATCGTCTTTCTCATTTTTCTATACTGGTTTGGCAGGGATCGTGATCGGCAGACCGTTGAGGCCGTTGCCCAAGATGTGGCTAACGACATTGCGGCATCCCTATTCGATGACGACGGATTGTTCGGCGATTCAATGGCTCCACTCGGTAATTTTGCGCTTCCGGAGCCCACTCCTCCTTTTCTGGACGGAGTGAATTTCGGTGATGATTTTCTTAACCCCATATTGTTCGCAGCTGGTGCACCGTCTGCAGATGCACCCCCTAAAGATGACGGCACTGGCCCTGACGGCGGATCGTCAGAAGAAATTTCTAATTTCCTAGAAGGTTTGACCCGCGACGCGGTTGCAAACCTCTTCCTGGAAACGTTTCTCGCGCCGGATCTTGGAGGTTCTGAACGCAGACCACTGCCTATTGCACACCTTAGGCCATCGGAGGTTCCCAGCACAAAATTGGAAGTTTCAGGGACAGAAAGCCGCGCGGAGATGGATGCGCTGCAAGACATTACGCCGCATCCTTTGCAAAAACCAGCCGCGCTGGACTCATTTACCGCCAAGCCGACTGTGCCATCGGCCGCGGAATCTCCCGCCGTTGCTGCCGCTGTCGAAGTCGCCTGTGGAGCCATTGCCGGGAATGTCGGTGATATTCCAAAGATTTTTACGTTGGGCAATAGTCTCAGCTCCTTGCAAAGGAGCGAACGTGCCGTTCCCGTTGGAGACGCCGATGCATGGGATAGCGGCTCTTTGGGAACAGTGGGTGGTGATTTTGTGCAAAAACGTACTGCGCTGGACTCATTTACCGCGATAACACGCCCACAAGGACCAGTTACAAACACGGCCCAGGCATGGGCGGCATGCGTTTCGCTGGACGTTACTCTTCCACCAAGTCGCGCCGTTTGCGTTCTAAGCCATGCATTTACTACAGTAAACATGCCTCCCGTCTTGGATTCTGACAGTCGTCCTAATGCAGAAGATGTCGCTGTAATGTCTGCCAAGAAAATCGCGGACGGTGTGGTGCTAGATCCTGTGGAAGTAGCCAAGCTGCCACCGCCACCTCCTCATCTGCCCGCGCAGCAAAGGGTGGGATTATTGTATGAAAGTTTGCACAATAAAATACGCGAAACACATGAAGTGAGAATTCGCTTTCGAAATGACACAACTCGCAAGAGTCGGATCGATGCGGCTAAGAGGAGTGGAACATTTTTGGCGCTGCCGCACAAGGGGAGATGCATAGTTAACGGAATATGCTTAGGCTCCTTGGAAGAAGTTCCGAGAGAGATTTGGGAAGAGGCTAGGAGACTTGTTTTCGAAACGCCAATACCAGCAGATGTGAAGATCTATGGAGAATGGTTCCCGAATGTAGTGGAAATTCGCAATTTAAAAAGATATTGCAGCAGCGAGCTGTTTACGTCTTTCAGTTTGAGAGCGGATTTTAACATGGTAGTAAGCCCGTTCCCGACGTTACAAATTCTAATTTCTGGTGCGATAAATACATTAAATTGCACATCACTTGCTGAATTAACACCTCCAGGAAGCGCAGTGAAAAGAATCGAAATTCCTTCCGTTGGGGAGCTTCAAATAGAGGGTCCACTATTCCAGGATAATTGGGATATACACATCGACAAATGTGAGCTAGTCTTCGATCCGCAGCTTAATGAACCAACGATTATTTATCTAGATCGGCCGCTAGTAATCGCACAATCTGCTAAAGTTACAATTTCCGCAAGTGCGGAGAGTTTTTCCGCTTCCTCTCCTTCACAACCTTTTTGCGCTCCTAGGCAGGCATTATTGCAGAGAACGCAGTTTGACTCTTCCGTATACGAGTGGACCTTCAAACAGCCGAGAGTCACATTCCAAGACTGCAAATTCCCACAGGTTGCTTCCCCTGCACGTCACGGGACGCTTTTACTCCATACCCCTATATTGCAAGTAAAAAGTCTTCCTGCAAAATTTGCGAAACCCATTCCTTCTCCTCCGACATCTCCGGCAACCCCCGAAGCAGAGCCTCCCGAGCCAATCGCACTGCCCGCGGCTCTTGGTTCCCCGAAAATTTTCTGCATAGGATCGCCTGCCGGTCCAGAAGGTGCACTGCCGGCAATCGCAGCGCTTTCCCATGCGGCTGGAAAAATCATTCTAATTTCGCGATACTTGGGCGGATATAAAATTGTCGATGCAAATCTACATTTTCCAGATGCAACGGAGGTGCAAATCGATAACCCAAACCTCAGCAAACTGGACCTAAGTAATTGTCCCAAATGCAATAAGATTGTTTTTTGGGCGTGTGCCAATGAAGTGGAAATCTCTGCGAAAAGTACGAAACTCAACATCTATTTTAACAACAAATGCGATAGTCGTACAACGGTTGGGGTACAGGGACCGATCACGGTAGGGTTGACGAAAAATGCAATGACACGGGTTGATTTTTGTTTTGTTGGCTGTCAACGACGGATAATTATTGCTTCGGATGCGGTCATTGCGCATGCCAATTTCGTCATGCCGCAATCCTTTTGGGCGAGTGGTGATTCCGCATGTCAAGTTACTCTAATGGGGCACATTCCCGCGAGCATAACCGTAGAAGGCTATGCATCGCAAAAGACACCCTTACCGTGCATGGCATTTGGGATGGAGGGTCGTACCGGCGTTATTATCCCCGAAACCGTATGCGAACTTCCTTCGGGTTCCTTTTTCACCAATACTGTTAAAGCCCATCTCCCTGGGAATGTAAGACTGGAAAATTCGCAAGCCGTAAAAAGACTTGACCGTGCAATAGTTTTGAAATCAGATTTTTTTCTGCATCACATGAGAAACAGAAATGGAGACTCTTGCACGGATAAGCATAGCATTTTAGATTGGCTCAAGAGTTGCGGATATACGGAGCCGGAGTCAAGAGAAAGAGACTCGCCGACAGTTACAGGTCGACAAACAATTCCGGTTATGAGAAAAAAAAGAGATGGTAAAAAATAGAAAGAGTAGCACATTGTTATAAAGTTTTCATAAACAAGCTCTCCGTAAAAAGGATTGTATGGAATTTTTACGTTTGCATAAGTTTTATTTTGCTCCCCATCTCATCGCAGAGTCAAAAGCTTTGAAAATTTTTCCCATTTGGTAAAAGTATCTGTGTCAGGAGATACCGCGGAAAAATGGTAAAATTTATCGGAAAGTTTGTAGGAAAATTGTAGCGCGGAGGAATGCAGCTGCAAGTCTCGGCAACCGGTGGCAGCAATAAACGCCCGATTCCACGCAAAATCTCCATAGGTCCTGTCGCCGACGATTGGCATGCGGCGGCGGGCGCATTGGACGCGCAATTGATGCGTCTTCCCGGTAATTGGGCATAACTGCAACAGCGCGATATGAAAGTCATTTACCCGGCGGTCCTCGCAAAAAACAACGTCGGTAAGTGCCAATTCTTTGCCGGAAATTTTTGTGCGCACAAATTTTTCAACTTTTTCCTTCCGAAGTGGATCCGCCCACCGTTCCTTGGAAAAATTGCGGTCGAAACGCACAAACGCGTGGTAAATTTTTCGGACAGTTCTTTCAAAAAATGCAGCACGCACAGCCTTGGCAACGGATTGTTGCAGTGCGAGAAGTAAAAGTCCGCCCGTGGCACCGTCTAGTCGATTGAGCAGATAGCAAAGGGACATTTCCTTGCCATCAAACAATTTGTAACAGCGCAACTTGGCATCATATGGTGCGCGAATCAGCGCGCGATCGTCCGCGACCTCCCCATTCGGGTGAGAAATAACGGCAGCCGGCTTCTCAATGGCAACCAGACCATTGGCATCGCAATGCACAACCACCGCGTTCGCGTGCAGAAATTTACGCAAGACCGCGATGGCACCATCC
>JAITFC010000040.1 GCA_031281635.1 Puniceicoccales bacterium
ATGAATTTAACCAAAAAGAGTTCACATTTAAACCGGAAGTCCTTGACCCGCTAGAACAAAGCGAACTCGATGCGTATTTTACCGATTGCACAGAATTTCGCATTGGGGAGTTGAACGGAAAGTACGACATCCTAAATCGTTGCTCCAATCCTGCGCTAATATCAATTGGATTCCGGACACTCGCAGCATTGCACTGTGAGGAATTATTTATTCACATGTTCAATATCAATGACTTTGAAAATGATTTCACTGAAGATTTTTTGCAACAGCTCCCGCAGCAGGTACTTAACGGACTTCCGCAAGAGCGAATTGCGAGAATACAAAATGTTGCATTGCTGAAAAAACTCACCCCGCAACAGATGGCGCATATCACCGGAGGACAATTGAAGAGAATTTCGGACAGTAAGTTGCTTGTCCTCATTTGGGATGCAAACGAAGACCTGCGTAATGAATTTTCACTATGGCAGTCATTTCTAGTTTCTACATATCGTTTGATGCATACGCAAACGACAAGACAGAAAGTATTACTAAGCATTGCTGTTGTCGTTGGAGTAGCCGCACTTGCCGCGCTGGTTTTGGGAATTCTAGCAATAAGCGGAGTGATGCCATTTGCACCTGCGCTGATATTTGGCTTGTCCGTTGCATATTTCTTCTTCGCCGGCTCTGGGTTACTATCACTTCTTGCGTATGTGTTATGCAGATACAATGTTGCCAATATTGTGGCCATGGGGGCAATTGTCGGCGGTTTTGATGCACCAGTGCGCTTCCAGACCTGATGGGGAAAAGTTGTCAGCCGCATTGTGGGGAGAAAAATTTTGCCAGAGAAAGTTCTCCTATTTTCATAAATCGTCCGCGAAACCCTCTGGAAGCCAAATTTTGGTGAGCAGCACAGGACCCCAATACGCTACCCGCTACCGTAACTCGAAGGAGCACACTCCAGAAAAGCATATTTATTGCCGCAGTAGCGTCAAAAGGACCCGATCGATGTCGGCTGGGTTGGCCTTTCCCTTTGCGGCTTTCATGACCGCTCCTTTTATGGCATTAATCGCTGTGCTTTTTCCCTTGCGAAACTCTTCCACAGCCTTGGGGCAGGCTGCGATGGCTTCGCGACAGAGTAATTCTATGTCAATTGGACTGGCATCGGTTTCCCTCAAAAACGAATCAGCCAGTTCATCGAAATGTTTTCCCGTCTGATACATGTGCGCCAGCAGGTCCTGTGCTGCTTGCTTCGACAGCTTTCCCTCGTCAACGCTCCGCACGAGAGCTGCCAAATCTTCAGGATGCAAGCGGAAATCGTCCGTGGCATGCCCATGCTGAGAGATTTCGCGGAGAAGGTCGTTGGCAATGAGATTGGCGATGGCTCTGGGATTGGCGTGCAGCTGCAAAGTTTCTTCGAAGAAATCGGACAGTGGACGGCTCGGACAGAGCACGGAGGTCAGCGTGTAGGGTAGCTGAAACTTTTCCATGAATCGCCGTTGCCGATCGAACGGTCTCTCCGGGAGTTGCGCATGAATTTCGGCCAAGAGACTTGCAGGCAGGCGGACCGCCATGAGATCGGGATCTGGAAAATAGCAGTAATCGTGCTCCGTTTCCTTGGACCGCAAGCCCTCCGAGGAGTTTTTTTGCGCATCCCACCGCCGCGTCTCTCGGCGCACACTGCGACCTTCGCTAAGAATTCTTTCCTGCCGCGCGATTTCGTGACTTATGGCATTGCGAACACCGGATATGGAATTTAAGTTCTTGTACTCTACACGGATGCCCAATTTTTCTTCCCCCAAAGGTCGCAAGCTAACATTGACGTCGCAGCGCATCTGTCCCTTCTCCATGTCACATTCGGAAATTTTCGCGTAAGCCAGGCAATTGCGGACGGAATTTAGGCAGGCGGAGGCCTCTTCGGGAGAGTGCATGTCGGGTTCCGTAACAATTTCCGCAAGAGGGACCCCGGCACGATTGAAGTCCACCAGCGATCGATTGCCGTCGTGGGTAAGTTTTCCAACATCTTCTTCCAAATGAATGCGATTTAGTCGCACGAAGAGGTGTTTTCCTTGAATATTCCGCGCCGGTCCGGGCAATTCAATTTCAATGTGCCCGCCAACGCAAAGCGGCTGTGCCTGTTGGGTGATCTGATAGTTTTTTGGGTTATCCGGATAAAAGTAATTTTTCCGATCCCAGCGGCATAGGTCGGCAATTTGGCTATGGAATAGCATCCCCGCGCGGACTGTCTGTCGGATCGCTTCGAAATTAATGACCGGCAATGCTCCCGGGAGTCCCATGGTAACCGGATCCGTCGCCGTATTTGGTTCTTCCGCAAAGGAACAGCGCGACCGTGAAAATGCTTTGGACCGCGTCCGCAACTGCACATGAATTTCTAGGCCAATGCTCGCTTCGTATTTTTTCATAGCTTTCCCAATAGTAGAGGGCATTTTTAGTGCACATCCGATCGGCGGGGCAAGGAAAAACTCCACACCGGCGATGAGCGGCTAGAAACATATGTGGCTGTAACGGCACCGCTCCGCCTGGCGATCCCTAGGAACGGCCATCGAAAATGGAGCCATCGCGAAACAACAGCGGCGGATCTTTTTCCATTTCTTCGCCGTCTTTTCGCGAATCTTCCTCGGGAAAAATCGTATCATTGGGTTCAAAATTGCCGCCCAGCAAAAAAGATATGTAACTCGCAATGGATAAATGTGTTACCTCATCCGATTTCTCCTCATCGCGCGCAGAAATTTCCAAATTTGTACCCATCGGCGCCGATGTGGTCATAGCGTTGGGCGAGTCAACGGCAAAATTTCATTCGCAGAAAATGCAGGCGATGGACGAAGAGATGGCAACATTCAGTCGAGCGGTGATTACACAGACGAATGACGCGAGTCCAAGCACTAAGACGTTACGCCCGTTAGTTGAAACGTGCCTTCTTTTTATGCAGTAAGGACTTTAAAGCCGAATTTCAGGAATCTTGCAATTTTCTTAATGCAATCTGCATAATGCTGCGTATCTTTAACTCCATTGCATTTAACTCATCCGGGAACATGGCTCTAATGTCCTCAGAAAATCTCCTTGTGCAAAAAAGAATTATTCTCGACATTTCGATGGCTGTATTTGGGTAATTTCTTTGAAGACTAATTTCCGCTTTCGCTAGTATGTTTTTTAATACTTTGATGCAATAATGAACTTTCGTCTTAAGATCGACAAGTTCGCCGTCACATAACTCTATCAATCTTTCCGCAAATTCCGGCCCCAGTTCTGCGAAACATATCGATAAACATACATCACGCAACAACGGGAATCCTGATACTATACTTTCTATTGTTCTAGCTTTAATTCCATAGTTAAATGAAAATTGCCTAAGATCATGATCGCTCATGTTGTACTTTTCAACGAGTCCTTCCGGTATTATTGTGAAGTCGTATGATGTAGGGAGAGGGGGTGGAGGTGCGTTTGGCGCATTTTTCTGCGCAATAGTGCTTGCCTTTCTGATTGCATCATTGTATCTTCGTGCGCTTTCATCATTTTGCCCTTGATATTGCAATGCGATCAGAAATTCTCTGACGGCCGTTGCAATTTTCCATTTTCCATCTCTGTCATATCCATAAGTGGACTCTAGTAATATATTGCATCGAGTCACTGCCGACAAAGTAAATCTACGAATTTCCGACAACGCACCTAAACCTAATATTAACGATATTTTTCCCAATACGA
>JAITFC010000061.1 GCA_031281635.1 Puniceicoccales bacterium
GAGGAATATTGGCATGCGAAGTTTAGATTGTTAAATCGTTGTCGGAAAGAATCTTATATAGGACGAGACATTCCTAAGTGGGCAAAATTTTTTTGTTCTACGCTGCCGTCCAGCTGCCACATCCCGGGTGACATATCCTTCATTCATTCCGATGACGATGCCTATCGCCACCTACAAATGCAACATCAGCGCGAAAATTGCGCACTTGTGGTGGAATTATTGCGCCATATGGCCTTCGACCGAGGGGAAATTGCAAAAGCCATGCGATATTTCACACCGCCACCGTACCGTCTATCAATTTGTGCGACTATCGACGGCGTAACCATTTGGGAGGATTCCAAGGCAACGACGGCGGCGGCGTCCATTGCAGCTCTTCGACACGTGATGGCAATTGCATCTCCATGCCTGTGGATCGTTTGCGGGCGGCAAAAGGGGGGGAATCTTGAACCATTTCGCCCGGCAATTGCCTTGGCATCCGAAATCATCTGCTTCGGCGATGTATCCGCGGCCTTCCGCAGTGAATTTCCCAATGTCGGCGTGCACTACCTGTCCCACAAGGAGTTACTTCTAGGCTATATGCAAAATTTCATCAATCGACATCGCGGTCAACGCGCGGCCATCGTTTTTAGTCCCGGATTCACAAGTTTCGATTTTTTTGAGAATTACGAGATGCGCGGGAATTGGTTCCGCAAAGAAGTGGCACACCTCATTCGCGCTAAACATCTAGAAGCTGCTGTCAAATAAGCACTTGACATCTGGAAACATACAGCAATATCAGAAGACGATGGAAACGAAGCCATCCATTGGCATGATATTTCGGATGCCGCTTGGATGAAATTAGAGCCACTGCTCCCAGGTCGACGGGGGATGCTACTTGAATTTTTTTTACAAAAAACTTGTCAAAGCGTCACATATTTGCTAAGCTACGTGTGTAGTGTCTGTTTCAGCCGTTGATACACGTAATTCGCGCCCATCTAGCGCACCGACTGATTCGTATGTTACCAAGAAGCCGGAGCCAATTCCCTTGCCGCCTGATGGTGAAATCCTGGCTCAAAACGGCATAATTTTTTCCGTGGTGGTAATTGCGGAGAATCCTGCAATTCCAACCGTTGTTAGCGTAGTTCGCGACGGTGCAGCAAGTGTTACTTTTGGTGCGCCTTTGGAAGAGAACACCGATTGGGAAAATAGCTTTTGCGTAGTGCCCAACAACCCAACGGAAATGATTCCATCGGTGCAGGAGGTTGCGATTGGTCAAATCAATCCAGCTGTAGAAACTGGAGTTGCAAACGATGGATTGGGCCTACCAGCACCTGTGGTTGTTCCACCGCCGGACGACGCTAGCAATGAGAGAAACCAAGGCGGCGGGATCATTGCTACAACAGTAGATGCGGAGACCGGAGAAATTGTTCCGCGGGAGCAAGTGGCTACACCGCCGCCGGCTCCAACTGGGGAGGCTCCAACTGGGGAGGCTGCAAATGATCGGGATGCGGGTCCAGCAATCGCAGCCGATGGAACGGTTGATGATGGTCGACGAATGGCTAGTACGGGTCCTGCAGTAATGGCGGATGATCTTCGAACGCATGACACTATCGAAGAATGGCGGGCGGCGGCAGAAGATGTTCGTGCGCTGGATTGGGTGGTGAATGTTTTGACGACTTTTATCGAAGAGTTGCCGATCCATGACCCCGATCGAGTGGATCATTTTAGGGAATTTGTGAATGCCATACGCGACACATATGTTGCGATGCAAGGAGATGATTTTGGTTTCGGTGCCAGAGAGCACGTAATGGACGGTCTGGAGCACGGTCTCGTCGAGGCGCTGGCCGCCATGGAGCGTGCCATTGATGCGGTACAAGGTGATGATGCGGCGGCGGTGGCAGCTAAGGAACGTCTGATTGATAGCTTCGAAAGAGCCATCACATATCTACAGGTAGCCCGGGACGAAGGAGAAAAACCGGAAGGGAAGAAATCTGTGGCACGCCTTAACGCCTTGCTAGCGGGTTTGTTGGCGTTATTGCTGCAAAAAGATAAAATGCTAAAGGATTTTATGTGGATGGGCGGGCAGGCATTTTTTCCCGATGTCCCTAGTGTCAATATGACTGCCCAAAGGCCCCCACCACGCCTCATGAACATGTTAGAAAAGTACATGCGCACACAGCGTGAAAAAGAGTTGCGAGAGGCTGCGCAAGGCTTGTTTCAACAAAAGAATCTCAATCCGCAGTGTCGCGAAGTTATGGCAATGATTGATCGGATGGAAGAGCGTCGCAAGTTGCTCATGGCGAAGAAAGGCAAAAAAACAGCCACACCACATCCGGACGATGAAACTGCAAAACCGCAAGCGCCACCGCGTAGGACTCAACTGCGAGCACAAAAATCGTCCGGTGGACCGCGAGAAAAACCACCAATGCCCGACACGATACCGATACCTCGGGCAAGACCGGCGGTGCCGTCCAGTTCTTCGCCGGCGGGGAATACAGCAGCAAAACCCGCACCGAGAGCCGATTTACCAGGTGTCAACGATTCGCGCCTTCCTCGCGCGGAGGTGGTACGCGAAAAAAGGCGTCAAAGTGGTGCCGTTGATAGGAGTGTGTAAATTTTGCTATTTTTCATGTTGCGATATGCTCGGAAAAATAGACATTTTTCGAAAACCCAAAAATTTGGCTTTAAAAGCTTTTTTCTGGGCTGTTTTCGGAAGTTCTGCAAAAGGTCTAATTTCACCGAGGGGCGCTACCAATCAAACGGTTGGATTTGCGCCCAGGGGAAGATTTTCACTGCTTCATCTCTCACCTCTTTAAAACCGGAATAGGTAACCAATTCGGTAAATATTGCCAAATGTGGATTCTGTGATTCGTCAGACGGATCCTGCAAAATAGTCGCCGCGCGATCCAAGTGCTTTGTAACATAGTCGTAGCCTATTTTTCGAATTTCTTCGTTTTGGGAAGCTAGGCAAAGAATCCAAAATTCGCAACCATAAATTTCCGCTCCAGTTTCCATAACCCTA
>JAITFC010000093.1 GCA_031281635.1 Puniceicoccales bacterium
CTATGTTTATGCCAAGCAAGGACATATTGAATCAGTCCCAGCGGCAGGCTTGTAATCAAATTTGCTGCGCTATGGGTGGACGCGTGGCGGAGGAGTTAATATTTGGAGAAATTTCCACAGGTGCATCCGGCGATATCAAGGCAGCCACACAGCTTGCCCGTCGCATGGTCTGTGACTGGGGGATGAGCGATTTGGGGCCCATCGCTTTCGGAGAAAATGCCGATCACATTTTTCTTGGACGAGAAATCACACGGAGCCAGAACTATAGCGAACGAACCGCACAGTACATCGACGATGCAATCGTCAATTTGGTCAAGAAGGAGTACCAGCGGGCGCAGAAAATCCTCAAAGAAAAGCGCTCCATTCTAGAGGCGGTTGCCGACGCGCTGCTCACCCACGAAACTCTCGAAGGAGAGGTCATTTACGAGGCCATAAAGCGCGGAGATGGGTCGCCTATCCAGGTGCAGTCCGCCGTCGCAGCTGGTGGGAGTTCGGATGGAGGCGTCGCAGGTGGTGCAACGGATGATCAGACACCGTCTGACGGGAAAAAGCGGAAGGGTCGCACCAAATAAAGTATTCTGATGAAGGATGTTATATACTGCTCCCATTAGTATCATCGCCCTTGCTGTTACCGGAGTGATAAATTTCGGAACACCTCTGCCAGGGCGAAAAACTATGCGCAAAAGCGAAACTTCGTCCTCTGCTAAATCTCGATTTATCAGCCTTCCCCAAAAATCTAGCTTTTCGGTGATTTTTTTAAGAAAATGCACGACATTTGGCAAAAAATCTCTAAGCTTTTTCCGTGCGCATCGGTTTTTGGCGATCTCTCTTGTTCCTTCTACAACTTTCGACTCCGCTCGTGGGCCGCAATTGCAATGCTATTTGGGGAGATAAATCCTTTGCGCAGAAGATATATTCGAAAAATAATCACTATGCTCCCAATGTCATCTCGACGCTTCCTGAAATTCCGCAGGACCAATCGTCCGTTCCCATTGCCATGGAGGATGTATCTGTGGTGCAGATGGATAGCCGCGAAGAATTTCGTACGCGATCATTGGGCGCAGTCGACGACAGTTGGCGGATCAATGTGACGACGCAGGAGACGAAGCGCCAAAATAGGGCGGAAGAAAGTGCCGTCGAGAGAAAGTTACACAGTATCATCATTCCAAAAATTTGCCTGCGTGACGTGCCTCTCCAGGATGCAGTGGATTTGCTCGCGGAATTATCGGAAAAATTTGACGCGGAGGAGGACGTGAGTTTGCGGGGCATTAGTATTGCTCTATTGGATCAACCGCCACCGGGAAGCCGTGTGCATATTACGTTGCGCAATAGCACTTTGGGAAATGTCTTACGGCTGCTTACGCAATCTGTCGGTTTCGACTATGACATCGCCGATGACACCGTCGTCCTGAGCTCGGCGGAAAAAAATGGCGAACGGTTGCAGACGCAAACTTTTCCCATCGGGCGGGCTGCGGTGTTGCGCATGACGAATTTACGGCAGCCTGGGACGCAGCACGTGCGTCATCACGTGGATGGCGAGCAGATGGCGCGAGAAGAGCGGCTTCTTCGGGAATTTTTTCAAAATGCAGGTGTTGATTTTCAACGACTTAGCGGTTCAGGACTGGCTTTCGACGGTAGCAGCCTCATCGTCACGCAAACACCACGCAATCTCAAACGCATCTCAATGATCCTCCAACGCTACGAATGCGCCAAGCAAGTCACGATCGAAACGAAATTTGTCGAAGTTCAGCAGAGTGTCTTGGAGGAGTTGCAGTTACGCTGGTCCATTGCCAATCGCCATGGGCGAACCGGTACCGGGCAAGATAGCCGCGATAATGTGCGTTCGCTGGCTCAGGCATTTTCGCCGCAAAGTGGTTCCACTGGAGAGGGTAGCATCGTCCTTGCCGCCGGGCTTGATGGAGGTTCTCCGGGTTCGCGCGGAATTATTCCCTTCGCCAACCAGCCGCCGTCCATGCCGAACGGTGTCAACCTTGCCTATGAAAGTGTTCCTCTCGTTGATGCCATGGGAGTCATTGGAGGGACGCAAATTGGTGCGGTACTTCGTGCACTGGAACAACATGCCGGTTCCGACCTCATGAGTGCGCCAAAGGTGACTGTGCTCTCGGGGAAAACTGCAGAAATCGTTGTTGCGCAAGAATTTCGCTACCCAGAGGAATACGACGCCATTCAGTCTTCCGTGGGCAACGGTTCCTCGACAAACGCATCCACGTCAGCTGGCGTAACTATCACAGCCGGAACACCTCGAAATTTCAAAACGCGCAACATCGGCGTTGAAATGACCGTCACTCCCATAGTCGAAGAAGATGACCGAATCAGCTTGCAGTTGGCGCCCATGGTGACTGAATTTGAAGGCTTTGTGGAATATGGCGGCTCTTCCATCGCCGTTTCCGGAGGGGCGACCGTCACCGTTCCGTCAGGCTTTTTTCAGCCCATCTTTTCCACGCGCCGCATTCAGACGGAAGTGACCATCGATGACGGTGCGACAGTGGTGATGGGTGGCCTCACGCGTGAGGAAGTCAAGGAAGTCAGGGATAAAATTCCACTGCTCGGCGACCTGCCATTATTTGGTAAACTCTTCCGCTCGAGCGGGAAAACATCTCAAAAACGCAATTTACTCATTTTCGTTACGGCCAAGTTGGTCAAGCCCTGCGAATTATTGGAAGTGGACGGCGAAATTGTCCGCGAGTCGCAGAATAATCGCGAAATCTTGGAAAATCGCACAAAGAGACATCGCACTTCCGCGCTTCAGTGAATTGACTGTGGAATTTCTCCCAAAAGCCTAAAAAATAATCGTCAACGCGTTCCGGGAGCCAATTTTATGAATCTAAAAAAAATAACAACCGATAAAAAAAGATTAAGAAAATTTTATGAATTTTAAAATCTTGTGCGCCGTATGATTCATTGGATAATGCGCACGTGATGCGTGCAAAATTACCTGGAGTTGTTCGAGAAATTTTTCCTTACAAGAGTCGCTTCATTCGGCTTACAAGCGGCGCGCGACTGCACTACATCGATGAAGGAGAAAACAATTTAACTCTTTTCCTGCACGATATTCCCTTCTGGTCCTTCTACTTCCGGCGACTCGTCGACAATTTGCGCAACCACTTTCGCTGTCTTGCCCCGGACTACATCGGCTTCGGTTTGTCCGACAAGCCGCCCAATGCCGATTACTCGTTGCACAGCATGACGAATGATGCGATCGAGCTGCTAACGCAGTTGAAGGTGGGCAAATTCAATCTCGTTTTGCACGGTTGGGGGGCTGTTCCCGGGATGGTCATAGCAACGCGCTGGCCAGAGCGGACGAACCGCATCGTCATACTTAACGGAAGTTGTTTCCCGGAGAACGGCGGACCTTTCGCGCCTAACCCTTTCCTTGGGGGGTTTTTCGGCACGTGGCTGGTGAACTGTATGAATACTCCAATCCGACGAGCCGCATTGAGTACCGGATGCGACGCCCCATCCTACGCTGGGTATTTATTTCCTTATCGCAGTTGGTCTTCGCGCATGCCGACGCGAATTTTTTTTGAAAATCTTCCCAACTACGGAGAAGGCGGCAGCGAAGAGCAGTGGTTGCGGGCAATTGCCGAGAAAATTTTCATTCTTTCCCACAAAAAGATTGCCATGTTTTGGGGCACGCGCGATAAGGTGTTCTCCGAAGACGTGTTGGAAAAGTGGAAAAAGGAATTCGAGGAAATGAAAGTGACGGAGTTCCACGGCGGTGGGCATCATACTTTGGAGGAGGAATTTGATACCGTTTCCGGTCCCATACGGCACTTGCTGGCCGGGGGCATAGAGGCAAAAATTCCTACACTGTAGCGGCTTTCTCTGCGAAAAGTTTCATGGAAAATGTGCAGCGTTGGTGTGGGACGTGTTCCTACGATGGGACGGATTTTTGCGGTTGGCAAAGTCAAAGCAACGGCAATGCCATTCAAGATTTCCTGGAACGTCGTCTGGCACAAATCTTTCGGAGGCGTGTGCCAGCGGTTGGATCCGGACGGACGGATGCGGGAGTGCATGCTCTGGCACAAATATTTCATTTCGATGCGACCGGGTGGAACCACGGCCAAAAGGAACTCTTACGCGCGCTGCAATGCGGACTACCGCGAACGATTCGTGTCTGGGACGTGCGGACAGTTGACGCCGATTTCCATGCCAGATTTTCTTCCACAGGAAAACGTTACACCTATTTTTTCCAACGGGGGTTCACGGACCCTTTCCATTGCCGTTTCCGTTGGCACACGGGAAATGCGCCATTAGATGACGTTGCCATGGACGCGGCTGCCCGATTATTTTTGGGGTCCCATGATTTTCGCGCTTTTGCCAACTTGCGAAGGGATGGAACGGATGGAAATTCTGTCAAAACATTAACTCGCAGCGAAATCGTGCGCAGAGACGACTGCTATGTCTATGCCACGGAGGGAAATGGATATCTCTACCGAATGGTGCGCCGCATTGTGGGTACTATTGTGGAAGTTGGACGTGGAAAAATTTTAATTGGCGATGTCGTAGAACGACTTGCAACACCGGACGTCAAGTATGTGCATACGCCGTCCGCTGCGCCCGCCGCAGGATTGTTTTTGGAAAAGGTTTTTTTCGGGCAGAAAAATCTCTGAAATTTCCCCCGATTAGTTCTGAAAATTTTGCAACGGGTCTATTGACATTGGACACCGCGAATGTCACTTTCGCGCAGATATGGACAAAATGACCTTTGCTGTGGACCCGATGGCATCTCTACGTTTGGGGAGTGTTTGCGGCAAAATTTGTATTACAAACCTTTGCTGCCGTGGAATATGTGGTATTTACGAGGAGGAGCAACGCGAATCCCAGGAGCTGGTGCTGGATGCGAAGGTTGCCTACGATTGTTCCGAGTGCATTGCCAGCGATTCCATCTCCTGTTCCGTTGATTATGCGGTCGTAGCCCGTGAGGCCCAAGATTTTGTGGCAAAACACTCCTTCAATCTGCTGGAAAGTTTTGTTGCCGCACTCTGCGATCACCTTCTGCGCAAATTCCCTCGCATGAAACGCTTATCCCTATGCATGCGCAAACATCCGCGATCTTGGCCGGACGGTCGCACGGAATTTTCCGCATCACTGTCGAAATCGCGATCTTTGGCCATTCTTGGACTGGGGAGCAATTTGGGAGATCGCGCCGCATTGCTGTCGGATGCGGAGCGGCGTATCCGACAACTGCTTGACGTTAAAGTGCTTCGCACATCTGCTACTCACCACACAGCCCCACTAATATGTGAAAAACAGCCAGCATTTCTTAATCGTTCACTGCTCTTGGAAACTATTTTGAACCCGTTGGAGTTACTCATGGCTACGCAATGCATTGAAAATGATCTCGGTCGTATCCGTCCGGGAAACTATGGTCCGCGGACAATGGACATTGATCTATTGCTTTTTGAGGGAGTCCGCAGTGCCAGTAAAGCGCTGACATTGCCTCATCCGCAGCTATCTCGGAGGAGGTTTTGGCTGGAGGAATTGGAAGAGCTTGGCCTGTACTTGGAAGCCAAGGATGAGTCTGTGTGGTTACAGGAATGCCGGGCAGTTTGATTGCAGACCACACATACCGCAAACTTTTATTAGGTTCGGTTTGCGTATGCTTCAACCACATTCAATGCTCCCCAAATGACAAAGCCAATGAGCATGACGAGGAGTGCCCCTATTATCGGGTCACCACCAGAGACTGCCGTGAAGAATGTGAGTAATCCGGCTATGAGAGCTGTCAGTCCACCTTCCAAGAAGAGTTTGATCATTTTTTTCCACAATGAGTTTCCCGCCTTCTGCGTTTGCTTGTAAGTCTGTCGCCACTGGCATCCAGTTATGTCCATTCGGTAAATTACCATTGAATACGCCACACCCAACAGGGAACACACACATTTCTCAAACAAGTCCGGATTGTTTTCTCTTACTAAGATAGTGCACGGTTGATTGTTGTTCATAAAAACTATCACAACAATAGTGCTCATGTCAATGCCATCCCATTCCGTAAGGCGGCCATCGCAAAACATCATCGGAGTTGCAGCTTGTATGTCTGGATTGTTTAGAACGCGGTCAGCATTACCATCTGACATCCCCATATTGGTGAGCAATGCTTTGCGGGTGTCCCGGTTGAAGCTAGTGGTGCCACCTCCACCTTGCGCACTTACGCCAATTCCCGGGGAACTGGGCTGAGGAGGCTGTACGGGCGCAACAGCAGAAGGGGGAGGGGCAGACAAATCGGAATTACCAGAATTTACTCTTTGCACTAACATTATATCTATTTTAGCAGGAAAGTTCCCGTTGAAAAAGCTTTTTCTCACTAAAATTTTTCAAAAATTAGAAATTCGCCCAATGCAATCCTTTGGACAATATTTTGTGCCTTTAGCACCTTCACACATTTGCTTCGCGGGATGGTTTTAGCCATTTAGTTTCACAATTTTTGCCGCAGAAAAATTTTGAGGGAATCAAAGACTTTACTTCTCCGAAAATCTCCCTAGGGTGCCACCGTGCAGGTAAATTTCAGTGAGCGAAGTATGGCCGAAATTCGCCGACTGGGGCCAGAAGAGCAGGTCCAGATAATCGGGATTTTGGGGGATTTGCGCGCGGATCAATTCCGTGACAGTGCAGATCCAGAACGCTTTGGGAAATTGCGTCGGGGGAAAAAAACACTCTACCGTGTGCGCATCGGCGATTTGCGCTTTTATTTCGAATTTACGGATGATGGCGTCACATGCAGGCACATTCTCCAAAAGCACTCGTTCGAAGATTTTTGCTTTCGCTGTGGGTTTTCGGCATCCGACGACGGTCGCGCGGAGAATGGGGACCATCTGTGGCGATTTCTTGAGGAGCGGGACGATAAACATGATGGACACAATAGCGAAGAATCAGAATTATGAGGTGATGGCGCGGCGTTGGCGGCCGAAAGCATTGGATGATGTTGTCGGTCAGGAACATGTGCTGCAAACTCTCAGAAATGCGCTTAAGTCGGGGCGCATCGCCCATGCCTATCTCTTCGTTGGTCCGCGCGGAACAGGCAAGACGACGATGGCACGCTTACTGGCCATGGCACTCAATTGCTCCAATGGACCTGCCTCGAAATTTGATTGCGATGAGCCGATTTGCCGAGATATCTGGCGCGGAGAAGATTTGGATGTGATGGAAATTGACGGCGCATCGCACAATTCTGTCGAAGAGGTACGGGAATTAAGAGAGAGTTGCATCTACGCGCCCACAAGAGGCCGCTACCGCATTTACATTTTGGATGAGGTGCACATGCTGAGTAATGCCGCGTTTAATGCGCTTTTAAAAGTGATTGAAGAGCCGCCGACCCATGTGAAATTTATTTTTGCAACGACGGAGGTGGCCAAAGTCCCCCCTACAATCCTCTCCCGCTGTCAATGCTTCCATTTTCGTCCCATTTCCACCGATTTAATTGCGAAAAAATTGGCACAAATCGCTGAGACGGAAGGAATTGTCGCCGAAAAAAATGCTCTAGTAGCCATCGGACGTCTCGCCCGTGGAAGCATGCGAGATGCGCAAACGTCTTTCGAACAGCTGCTCACCTATTTCGGGAAAACTTTGCGCGAAGATGATGTGCTGGAGATGTATGGTTTGCCCAAGGATTCGGAAATTGCAGAATTAGAACTGGCACTGCTCGCCAGGGATTCCGAATGCGCGCTCGCTATCGCCGAACGTTGGAATGATGCTGGAATTGACCTCAGCGGTGCATTGCAAAACTTGCAAGAAGTTTTACACAAAAGACTTATCGCCGAATCTCAAGACCGCAGCACACTCCACGCCCTGCTGCAAACGTTGCAACGCTGGGGGCAAATACTCCCCTATTCCTCGTCCGAGCGAGCTGATTTTGCCGTAGCTCTCCTCGAAGCCATCGAAAATAGCCGCTGCCGCCCCATTTCCGCAATTTTGAAGCAATTGCACAGATAAGGCTCAAATGAACGCTGTTGGTAAGTGCCGCAGTCCCTGCCCACTAGCCCTGCCCAAGGAAAAAGTTTACTAAATATCTCGAAGCCCGCTGTAACCGGCACGTTTCGCGGCATTTAGCACGGCGATTTTCGTGGGACCATCCACTTTTTTCCCGGAGCGGTGTATGCCGGATCGAATATGAGGAGCGTAGCTGACACGGCCGTGGAGGATGTTGGCCAGCGAACTGGACACAGATTTGCGGATTGTTGCGATTTGCCAATAAGTTATGGGGCAATTATCCAACTGACCATCTTCGATTTTGTTTTGGAAGATAGTGCGCACCATGTCATCCACGCTCTTCGGTGTCACCTTTGGTAGGCTGCGACTGGCCGCTTCGCAGGAGTCAACGAGCATGAGGATAGCGGATTCAACCGATTGCGGCCGCGGACCGTCATAGCGATAGAAACTTTCATCGACCGGCTCCCAATTTTCTTCTTCCAATTTTTTACTTTCTGCTTGAGCCTGTTGCTGCGCTTTTTGGTAAAAATAGTGCATAAGTGTTGTGCCGTGGTGCTCGATCATCGTTTGGATAACCCGCCGCGGAATTCCTGCGATGCGTGCCAGCTCCATGCCCTCACGCACGTGACTCTTGATGATCAACGCACTAACTCGCGGAGCCTTCAGTGTGTGAGGGTTTTCTTCCGTTTGATTTTCGATGAAATATTCCGGCTTGGTCATTTTGCCGATGTCGTGAAATAATGCCGCCACACGGCAGAGAAGATCGTTGGCGCCCACGTCCTTAGCCGCCTGTTCCGCGACGCTGGCCACCATGAGACTGTGATGGTATGTCCCAGGCGCGTAGAGTTGCAATTGTCTCAGCAGTTTATGGTTAAAATCAGACAATTCTTGCAATCGCAAGTTACTTGTTAAGTGGAACATACGCTCCAGCGGAGAGAGTAGCGCAATGGCACAGATGCCGTTTGCACAGCCGGAAATTATTGCGGCGAGTGCTTGGACGAAACCTTCCATCCAGCGAAATTCACCGCCAAATGTGGCGAGCCAGAAGGCAGCTATGCCGAGACCGACGCCAGAAAATACGCCAATGTAAAGAATTTGGCTGCGGAAGAGTGCCCGGTGGCACTGCTGGACGGCGAGGAGCATGGCAAAGAGATTGATGGCGAAAAAGTCCAAATTTTTCCCAATCATCAGTGTGAGGAAGATATCCAGCAGGACGGCGAAGATGACAGCGCCGCGGCGACCAAGTTCAAAGGAGACGAGGATTACTCCGGCAAAAATCGGCAAAAGAAACGGTAAAGCGCGGAAGACGATCACGTTATGAGCCAATTGCCGCATGGTCCATAGAGACGTTGTGAGGCGCAGAAGCAGCAGATTAGCAACGAGCAGTGAAGCGAGAAATAGCAATCGTGTCCCCAGCTGCCCCCCCTGTCGCTGTGCGTAGAGAGTGCGGACGATCATTGCGGCGCAGAAAAAAATGCAAAATGTTTCTAGAACCTGTTCAAGTCGCATGTTTTGAACGCCGAAGATTGTCGTGGAATGCTGCTGCAGTTGCTGTCTGTAAGCGTGCAATTTTTCCAATTCCAGCCCATCCGCTGGCGTTCCGGCATTGACGATAATTTCTCCCTCTTCCACATTCACGACGACCGGTTTCACCAGCGAGCTCACCAGGGCTTTCTTCTCTTCCGTTTTTTCCCGGTCGAAGGTCAAATTTGCATAGACTCCGTGGCGAAAAATGTGGAAAAGTGCGTTGGTGATGTTGCGCCGCTCGTCCAGCGCGCCCAGATGAATGCGCAGGTAGAGGAGGGCGTCTTCCTGTGTCCGCAGGCTATTTTTTTCCGTTTCGCCGGGCGTTCCAAGTATATCCAAGCCAACGAAATAGCTATGTTGTCCGCCGTCGGACGTCCAGCCGGAATCCACCACTCCCTCTTGCATTACGAGACGGAGGACATTGATTCCTTCATTCCAAAAATAGTGCCGCGATGCGACCGTCGTACCGTTCAGCAATGCGCTTAAATCGCTCTCCAACAAGCCGAAACCATAGCGACGATTGACCGTTTCCAGGAACACAGAAATCTGCGACTGGCGCACTTCTTTTTCGCTCTGCGGCGGCCATTGCTCTTCGAAAGCATTGATATCTTTTTCCAATTGGGCAATTTGCTTCTGAAACTGCTGCAGCCGTTCCAGTTCCAACTTATACACCGGTGCAACGCGCAACGTTTTCCGCTCCTGGAGACGTTTTGTCTGGATAGTGCTCTCGAAGGAAAATGGGAAATCCGCCACAATAGGAACGCTAAGCACTTGATAGGGAACGACGTGAAACCGCATAGGGGCCTGACCAGAAAAGCAAATCATGGACACGATGAGGCTGAGGGGGATGATGGCCCACAGCAAGCGACGCACGGAAATTTGTTCTTCTGACGGCAAAGAAAACTTTCGCGCAGCCGCATCGCCGATCGCCGACGGGCGGAAACGGTGATCACGAAACTTCAGAAATCTTGAAAAAAATCTTGCCATGGCGTATCTTATTCCTTCCCTTCTCTTTCTTTAAAACACGGAAGCAGTTGGTCGTAGAGCGAGAGCAGCGCCTGTGGGATCACTTTCATCGCACCAATCACCGGCATGAAATTCGTATCCCGTTCCCATCGTGGCACAACATGACAATGCAAGTGTTTTGGGATTCCCGCACCGGCCGCGCTGCCCAAATTGAAACCGATATTAAACCCCTGCGGATCCATCACGGACCGCAAAACCTCTTCGCAGAGAAAAATTGTCCGCCAAAGATCCGTGCGCTCTTCCTCGCTAAGCTCGTGCAGCTGTTCCACTTCTCGAAATGGTAGCGCCAGCATGTGCCCCGGATTGTACGGATAGCGGTTGAGCAGCGCAAAGGAGCACGGACCCTTGTATAGCAGAAGAGCCTCGCGCCGATTTTTGGCACGGAGGGCACGGAGGAAAGGCGATTTCCGTCCCCCCTTGGAAATTTTCACGTAATTTATGCGCCAATGGGCGTGCAAATATTGCATAAGGACAAACTCTGCCAGCAATTTAGTACAAAATTTCCCTTTGGCAATGAAGAAATTTTTTTATGCGTGCTACGGCATTGTCGTCTTTGGTCGCCACAGCAGATCCCACCGGCAGTCGCCGCGAACACGGCCCAAAAATTGTCTCTGCCGAGGGTGAGGAGCGCCCCGGTTCTAGGCGGTACTGGCTGTGGCTGAGTGTATAAATGCTTCCACGGCAAAGATATCTGCGTCCGGAGTTGATGCACCGGCACTGAGCAAAATTCGGTCGCCGGTCGAAAAATTTGCCATTGTTCTGAGCATTTCCACACCATCGACATGCAATGCGCACGTGCCATTTCTCTCCGCCATGCGTGCCAAGTTGCGCGCATTCGCCGAGTGCAGGCCACCGACAACCACGGTATAATCGTAACGATCTTTCCGCAATTTTTGCAGCAATTCTTCCTGCCGTTCCCTTGTGCTGCGACAAATCGTTTCAAGAATTTGGCCTTTGGGAAAAATTTTTTGAAATTCTTTGGCGAACGTACGAAATTGCTCCAGATCTGACGTCGACTGCGCTAGTAAGGCGACGGGTTGTCTGTCAAGTGCTTTCGAAACGGACTCAATCTCACTGGCATCGTTGCAGATGCATAGGGCATTTTGCGCATAGCCAGCAAGGCCAAGTACTTCCGGGTGTTGCTTTTCACCAAATAGGAAAATGAAATACCCCGTGCGCCGCAATTGCGTTATTTGACCGGCCAGTTTGGCCACTTCCGGGCACGTGGCATCGAAAATTGGGCAACCAATTTCGCGAAGAAGGCGACGGCGTTCCGGGGAAACACCATGGGCACGAATGAGTAAGCAATCGTTTTTGCCCCATCGCCGCGACTCACCATTCCATACATGCACGTTTTTTGCACGTAATTGTTTGCTAACAGATTCATTGTGAACGAGTTCGCCGTCTACAAACACGGACCAGCCGCGAGCGGAAAGATCCTCGGCAATGGCAACGGCACGCCTTACGCCATCACAAAAACCGCACGCGCGACAACGCTCCACTGGCATGGTACGCTTTTTCGCGTCAAAGCACTCTCGCCGCAAGAAAATTGTTGCAATGTCGGTAAAAATGCGCACCAAGACACCCATCGGCGCGGTAGCCAAGTGGTAAGGCAGAAGTCTGCAAAACTTCCATTCGTCGGTCCGATTCCGTCCCGCGCCTCCATGGAAGTTTTTCTCGAGGTTTCCATAAACACAAAGAAACGACAATCTTAGCCGCAACAACTACAGGCACCGCAGCGCACGTACCAGTTCGTCGAAGCCATCTTTCCGTGCACAGGAAATTGGATGGATGCTTTCATGGGGGTAACTTTTGCGAAATTCCAGGAAATTTCTCCTGGCTTCTGGAACATCCATTTTGTTGGCTGCAATGATATTAGGCCTTTCTAGAAGTGATTTATCGCGATGGCTAAGTTCCTCTCTGAGAATGCGCAGATCGTCGATGGGGGAGCGACCATCCATTGCCGCCATGTCGATGAGAAATAGCAGTGCGCGGCAGCGTTCGATGTGGCGTAGAAAACGAGAACCGAGTCCGCGATTGGCATGGGCGCCGGCGATGAGACCGGGGATGTCGGCGATGGTTAGGATTGTTTCCCCCGCTTGGTCCGTCACCGCTCCGACCTTCGGATAAAGTGTGGTAAATGGATATGGACCGACGCGTCGATGCGTGTTCGTGAGGGCATTGGTGAGCGAAGATTTGCCTGCGTTCGGGAAGCCAACAAGCCCAACATCAGCAATCGTTTTCACCTCAAAGCGAAAAATTCCCTCTTCTCCGGGTGTACCTGGAATTGTGTGCCGCGGCGCGCGATTTGTGGAGGTTTTAAAGTGTTCATTGCCAATACCGCCTCGCCCGCCCCGTAGGAGGACTGCGCGATCGCCGTCGCGTAGCAATTCCAATACCAATTGCCCGGACTCGCTGCCATATATGGCCGTTCCTTCGGGCACGCGCAGAATGCAATCGGCCCCATCGCGACCGTGCCGTTGGGCTCCCATGCCGCCCTGACCGGATTCAGCGCGCGCGTGCGGCGTAAATTTAAAGTCAACGAGATCGCCTGTGTTTCTGTCACAGACAAGGATTACATCGCCACCGTCGCCGCCATCGCCACCGTCGGGCCCACCTTTGGGAATATATTTTTCCCGGCGGAAGCTGAGACATCCGTGGCCGCCATCGCCGGCTTTTAGGGATACAACCACCTCATCCACAAACATATTCGCCCTCGCATCAATGAATTTCTGTTTTTTGCACCGCAAGGTCGTCTAAAATCTCGTAGACGCGCAATGCCTTTATCTGCCCACCGTCGCAGTGAAAGTGCAAATCTGGAAAATGGTGCAGGCGAATGCGTTGAGATAAAATATGCCTCAATTCTCCTCGCATGCGGCGTAGAAGCAGCTGTCCGGCCGTGATGGCTTCCGAATTTGGTGCGGAAAAATATACCCGTGCGTCACGCAAATCCGCGGTGACCTCAACCCTCGTAATTGTGATCAGAGTGAAGTCGCCGCGAAATTTTCCATGTAGCAGTGCTCCTAACTCGCGCAACAATAACTCATTGAGACGTGTAATGCGATCTGCCATGGGGAATTTTCCGTGCCGTTGTGAGAGAAGACAACATATCTTTGCCGGACTCAATGCGAAAATTCTTTGCGTCTGTCAATGATTTTTTGGAATACCATGTTTGGAATTTTTTGGATTGGGCTTCGCGAGCCGGATTTGGAAGGACAGAGGGAAAAATTTCCAAGCCTCGGATGCTTCTCAGCGAAGCAACCAAGTATTTTGTGCGGAGTGAGATAGAGGAGTATGATGCCATCACTCACAGGGGCATCGGGACGAAAATCCGAGAGGTTTTCGGAGAATGAACTCGCTGCGCTTGCCGTCATTCCACTGCTGTACCGGTCGCAGATAGCCAACGATGCGCGAATAGACTTCCGTTGTCGCTCCACAAGTTGGACAAACTGCTTGTTCGCCGGCGAGGTACCCGTGTGTGGGACAGACGGAAAATGTGGGCGTTAGCGAAAAATACGGCAATTTGTAGTTATGCGTTATTGTCCGCACGAGATTTTTCACCACAGAGGTATCCGCAATGCGTTCACCAAGATAGAGATGAACCACTGTTCCACCGGTGAATTTTGTTTGCAATTCGTCCTGGTGGTCGAGCACGGCGAAAATATCATCGAAGGCGTTAACAGGCACGTGGATAGAGTTGGTATAGAACGGCGCGTCCCTCTGATCATCGTCGGCTGCAACGATGCCTTCGAATTGGACGCGGTCTTTCTTGGCGAGGCGGAAAGATGTTCCCTCGGCGGGAGTTGCTTCCAGATTATAGTGATTTCCCGTCTGTTTCTGGTAGTCGAGGATGCGTGCGCGCATGAAATCCAGGGTTCGCAGGGCGAAGGCTCGGCCTTCTTCGGTCACTATGCCGTTGCCCAAGAGATTGATGCACGCTTCGTTCATTCCCACGAGTCCGATGGTAGAGAAGTGATTTTTCCAGTAGCAGCCGAAGCGCTCGCGTATGTCCGCCAGGTAGAACGACGTGTACGGGTAAAGATTTGAATCAGTGAGCCTCTCCAGGAATTCCCGTTTAACTTCCAAACTCTCTTTCGCCAGGTCCATCAATTTACTCAGGCGTCCGCGAAAATCTTCTTCATTTTCAGATAGATAGGCCAGGCGAGGCAAATTAATCGTGACCACACCAACGGATCCTGTCAAGGGATTGGCGCCGAAGAGCCCTCCGCCGCGTTTTTCCAATTGTGTATTGTCGATGCGTAACCGGCAACACATGGAACGTGTGTCTTCCGGTGACATATCCGAATTGACGAAATTGGAAAAATAGGGGATGCCGTACTTGCCGGTCATTTCCCAGAGGCCTTTTAAATTCGGGTGATCCCAGTCAAAGTCCTTGGTAATGTTTATGGTAGGAATCGGAAATGTGAGTACGCGGCCCCGGGCATCCCCCTCAACCATCACCTCGAATAGCGCACGATTGAAGAGATCCATTTCGCGCTGAAATTGTCCGTAGGTGGCTTCCTGAGATTCGCCGCCGATAATCACTGGCTCGTTGCGCAAGTGTTTTGGGCAGAACAAGTCAATGGTGATATTTGTGAAGGGCGTTTGGAAGCCAACGCGGGTGGGAACGTTGACATTAAATAGGAATTCCTGCAGCGCCTGTTTCACCGCCGCGAAATCCAGATGATCCTGCGCAATAAACGGTGCCAAAAGGGTATCGAAATTGGAAAATGCCTGTGCACCGGCAGCTTCTCCCTGCAATGTGTAGAAAAAATTAACGACTTGGCCCAGCGCAGTTCGCAGATGCTTCGGCGGACGTGCCTCCAATTTCCCCGGAACGCCGCAAAAACCCTTGCGCAGCAAGTCTGCCAGGTCCCAGCCGACGCAATATACAGAGATGAGACTGAGGTCGTGAATATGGAAGTCGCCGGACTCGTGGGCCGTGCGAATCTGTTCGTTGTAAACCTCGTGTAGCCAATATGTTTGACTGAGTGCGCCAGCCAAATAATGATTCAATCCCTGCAATGAGTAGGTCATATTGCTGTTCTCGCGGACCTGCCAATCGGCTCGGGAGAGGTATTCCGTGATGCGAGAGATGTCCGACGCGATGGTAACTTTACGCTCATTTTCTACGCGTTCTGCGTTGATAATGAATGCCTTGGCCGTCGTAATGTGCGGAGAACGCAGCAACACCATCTCGATGAGTTTTTCCACCTCCTCGACGGGCGCAAATTCTGCCTTACCGCTCTGCCACAGCTCGGAAATCACTTCCCGCGCCAATTCCCATGCCTCTGCCGAATCAAATTCTCCGGTCATTTTGCCGCATTCGACAAAAATCCCGTGCACTTGCCGCAGCAGCTGCTCCTCCGAACAAATAAACTTCGCATCCCGGTGCGAAGGCAGTGAAAGATTTGTTTTCATACTATCCCTAGTGGTTTCGCCGTCACGGCGTGCCGCATATAGTGTTTCGAAAACGCCAGCTGTCTAGGTCTTTTTTTGAGAAAAATTTGTAATGCACCCATGCATTGCCTTTGTGGCTCGCTCAAGATTCCGGAATTAGCGGCCAATGCTACTTAAAGGCTGATTTTAATTTCGAAAAACGTTTCACAGCCATTGACTCCCGCATTTGACCCTAGTCATCAAGATTAACTTCGGTGAGTTCCCTTTTAGCCGGGGCATAGCTAACTTTCCATTGAGCATCTTCCATGTCAGAAAGAGATACAGCCAATCGCTCATCACCAAGTTGTTTTATGGAAAACAGTAGTTCGCTTTTCATGTGATTTGCCATGAAACTTATGAATAGACATAGATTGCTGTGTGAAACAATGACATTGCCGAACTGGAGCCTTGTTTTTAGCGCCTTTGTTCGTTGCACGACATCAGCGCGATCTTGAATTGATTGAATCCCACTCTCTTCGTATATAACTTTTATTGTCGAAGAAATATCTTCTATATCGCCAAAAGGAGTAGCACATTCTCCTTTTTTTAAAAAACCAGCTTCTCGCCTTGTTGCTTTTTCCGCTTGTAGCAACGCATTAGCCATTGAGACATCCAATGGGCAGGGGGGAGGGGGAGGGCTTCCCGCCGCTGGAGCTGCTGCTGGTACTGATGCTGGTTCCGGTGCTGGTACTGATGCTGGTTCCGGTGCTGGTGCTGGAGCTGGTTCCGGTGCTGGTGCTGGTGCTGCCAGCGATCGAGACTTTAAGTAGTAGGCTTGCGCGCGTAGGCTCTCATATTCTCCGCCAAAAGTTTGGTTTGATCTTGCCACAACACTCCTTTCGATATCTCTGAATGCGATCTGGTCGAACTCGCCCATACTTGCTATAACTGCTACACATATTTTATTCGCCTTATCAAAATTGCCTGTTTGCACATAGGTCTTCGCTTGATCAAGGCAGCCACCGATCTGATAGATTAATAAATCGAAAAACACAATATCATCCACATTCACGGATTTGTAAGTACACGCACTAATTATACTGTATATAGTTACAGTATCACCAATAGCATCAAGTCCCAATAAAAGTGTCCTACATGCATTGTATGCCCACGACTTCGCAGACTTCAATTCTGCGAACATATCTCGAACATTCTGAGGAAATCGTAATTTTTCACATAATTGTTGAAATGCATCTTCTAATCGAGTTTCTCTTGTTTCAGCAGACAGCGTACTGTCATCGTAAATATCGCATATGAATGACGCCGGTTCTTCTGCCTGTGTTGAATCTTGAACTTGTGGTGCTGCTGCCAAGACTCCTACTGGTATTTGTTCGCTTCTTCCAGCAAAAAAATAGTTCTTCAGAGCATCTGCGAGCCGTTGCACACAATCTGCAAATCTTTCAAAAAGATCATTGAACGTGAATGTTGCACAGACATCTCCCACATTTAAATTTCCTAAAATGCTGTCCCGGCTGACAGGTTCCTGACTCGCGGTGGCCGAATGAAAAGTGACAGTGTCACCGGTGCATCTGGGCACTACAACTCTCGTACCAGGAGACATTTCCCCGGGAGTGAGAAAATGTGGTTCGCCCAAGTTGAAGCATTTATGTATGGTGCGGATAAGTGTTTCATATGACCCGCCGCGCTGTATGGCACAATCTTGCCATAACGTTCCTTCGAAGGGAAGAGCTAGATTTTCCAGTCCTTCCATAGCAATCGTGACGCGCTGCATAATTTCCACTTGCGTTCGCAAATCTGCATTTCCTACTTCTGCTTCCGCTGCTGTACTTGTTAATTCCGCACAAATGACCATAATAGCGCGCAGGCAATCTTCTGTGTAACCGTTTCGCAGCTTTGCAATTGCAGAATCCAATCGGTCCTTTATACTCAGCGACGGATATTTAGACAGACGCGAAAGAGCTCCGAGCACATTCTTAAAATTTTCAGCGGCTGCTGCGTTGTTGGGGAATAAACGATCTATCGCACTGCAAGCCTCCCCAAAAATCGGATCGTCCGCAAGCAGAGCATCA
>JAITFC010000099.1 GCA_031281635.1 Puniceicoccales bacterium
TGTTCCGCCTCGCTGCCATCGCTGTTAAAAATTCGCAGAGAATAGTGCCCGCTTTCGAGTATTTTCCCAACGAGAAGTCCGTCGGCACAATTGGTTTGGCAGTGCGCCCGCGCCGTTGATGCATCCATTTCCGTTCCGAGCGCGGCCACCAAATAGCGATTGCCGGAGGCGTGGTATGCGGCGAGTAATTGCGTAACATCTTCTTCTAGTCCTAGTTGTAAAGCTGCGAGCAGGGAAATTGCCGCCGTTTCCGATGTGAGTATGCGGGGACATAGACGGACGGGAATGAAGCGATGATCGCGTAAAATTGCGTACTCCTCCGCGGAAAAATCTCCTTCGGGACCGATGGCTAAATGAACGGCAACGCACTGCTGCGATGCATGTTGCAGGTGTAATGAACGGAATTCATGCCAGGAAATCGCGTGATTTTCCAATGATGCAACGGCTCGTAGGACATTTTTTTCTTCCCCATTTTCCTGGAGCGCCGACGGAAGAGGCAGCGGTCCATGCAATTGCGGCAAAAATGGATTTTTTGACTGCTTGCAACCGTTGATTAAGATGTTCTGCCAGTGAGCCATTCGCTTGTCAAAATTCGACAGTTTCATCTCACAATGTTTGCAAATGAGTGGGTGGACAGCGGTGACGCCCCATTCAGCCGCACGCCGCAAAATATCATCCATGGAAGCATGTTTCGTAATGCCTTGCATGAGATGGAGTTGCACTTTTGGTCGTCTGTGTTCCGTGATTTGTCCGGGCATTGCGATAATGCGTTTCCCGTTGCCGTCTAAGGAGATACACGGAGCCGTCTTACCCTGTCCGTCGAAGAGAATAATTGTGTCAGATTTTCCGGCGCGCAGGACATGCAACAGGTGATGTGCCTCATCCGCAGGAAGTTCTAGCGGAATTCCTTCGCGCACCAGCGCCGCAACGTGGACATAAAAAATAGCCATGAAAAAACGTTTGCTACGAAACTCTAATTGCCAAGAATTTTTCCATGAAGCGTTCGCTAATTTTTCTCTTCTGCATGCTCTTTCTCCTTCTGTTGCCACGCTTTGTGAAACACGAAAGAGTGCACTCGCCACGGCTACCAGACGCGTTTGCGGATTCGTCCAGTACTTCTGCGGCAAAAACCATGGCAGACTTTGATGCCGTTGATCCGGATTCCATGGCAGATCTGGAGACATTTGGGGCGGCTACTCCAGCGAAAAATGTGGAATTTGGACGAACGCTTGCGAAGGTCTGCATCTTCCTTGTTTCCCTGGCCATCGCAGGAGGATTAGTGGTATCTATCAAAAGGCGAGGCACCTGCGCGGCACGCGGGAAAAAATCGTCGCGCATCGCTATCTGTGATACTCTGCATCTGGGGACAAAGCATTATCTTGCCGTCATCGAGTGCGAAAATCGGCAATTCCTAGTGGGTATTACGCAGAATAACATCTCCTTGCTGAGTGAGTTAGAGCGTGGGGAAAAAAATGATGAAACGGCCGCGATCGGTGAAAAAAAAATTGCGCCAGTCAAGGGTCGAAGAAGAAATCTCCGGCCGATGGTCCATTTGCCCGACAAAAAAATCTAACTGCGAAATTGGTCGCATCGTATGGGCGCGGCCTCAATTTGCCTAGGATTTAGCTTCAGATCCTTGATCAACAGTATCAACGAGAATATTTATACATATAAATTGATTTACCGCTCCCAATTTGGCAATTTTTGATGTAAAAATTTATTGACTTTTCTAAAAACACGCATATGGAAAAGAACATGCAATTCAGAATTGTTCCATTTGCGCAAGTCGGACAGGAATTGTCGGATAACCATTCTAAAAACACACGATCACTTCAGGCTGCACGTGATGACTGCATTAGAGAGCTAGGCATTAAAAAAGAAGGAACTCTCACCGCAGCAACAAATAAACTGCTGAATGACGAGCGCTTCGCAAAGATTTTCCTATGGTCTTGTCTCACTGCCACGACTGTGAGTGGCGCTGGCTTGGTTGCAATTTCCGCAAATTGGATTGCTTGCGTCGCCTGCCCTCCGCTAGCGCCTATTTTGCTTGGCATTAGCATCGTTTCCGCTGCCGGATTCACATATTTCGCGTTCCGTATGCAATTCCTGGCTCGTCAAGATGTCACAATCTATGGTCTGCAAAAATGTTATACAAAACCTTATTGCGACAGTATTGTATGCGAATTTTGGCAAGACATTCGTGCCCGCTTTGGTGACCATCCTCAAGATGTACAGAAATATGTTGACGAATTGCAAGCACTGCTGACAAACTGGAATAACGGCGCTATTGCGCCCGAAGAATTTCACGAAAGACTGTTTCGACTTCTGACAACTTTGTCGCATGCACATTTCGAATTAGCGCACACAGAAATGGGAAACGCTTTCTATGCTGAACAGGCGAGGTTGCAGGAATTGTTCTCCATGTACGGGAATCAACCTATCTCAACGCATTTTTATAGTGTTGTGCTTCCTTTTCTCGGGAATTTAGTCGAAAGAACGCGCTGGGCAAACATGCACATGGCCCGATCTGATGAAGAGTATAACGCACGACAACGAGCGGAATACGAAGCGCAAATGGGAGCGTATCGCCGTAATGCGGAAATTAACAGGGAGTACTACCGGCTTCAATCGGAGTTGAGTAGTTTAGAGCACGATCGCTTCTTTCTTCGCGGATCGGGTAACGCATGGTTCGATATTGCTAGAATAGGATTAGTGGAATATCAAATTGCTAGAGTAAGGAGTAAATTGATAGAGATTGGAGCGCCAGTACCTAATCCGCGACCGATAGAGCCACAACCACGAAGAACGCCGCAACATCCAGTAAAAGATCTTGAATCACTAGTCAGTACTATTCACAATTGCAGGTACAAGGTCGACATCGCGTACCATGAAAAAGGTATCATAGAATTGATCCGTGAATGCGATAGTGCGTCTGCGATAACGATGGAACGAATCATTCAAAGT
>JAITFC010000112.1 GCA_031281635.1 Puniceicoccales bacterium
GCCATCCGCCTCCGCTGAAAAAATGTTGTCATTGCCAAATTTGCCGAATTGCCAGGAGGAAAATTTAGAACCATTATCCTCCATAGTGTCCGTCCATAATCCGAAGATAGAACTATTTACGCATGAGCTCATCTCATCTCCAGCCATGTGTGCACTCGCGGTGAGCGTGTTCCAGTTACCAAAACCAGCAATGGACCAATTTGAGAAAGATGTTCCTCTTGATAAGCAATTTGCGGCCACGCCAAAAACACCGGCATTTACGTTGCCTCCACCAATTGCTTCCGAAGAAAATGTGTTATGGTCACCGATGTAACCTATGCGCCAGTCGGAAAAAAATCTTCCCGGATTTTCTTCGGGGACAACAATGATGCAAGAATACGTAGTAAATACACTTACTTCTCCATGGCCTAAAGCGGACATAAGCCCAAATATACTCGTGTGTGCATCAGATTTATTTAAATTTTCAGAAATCGCGATAAAACGATTACCATTGCCAATGGTTCCAATTTCCCAATTGTAGAAAAATTCTTCATTTTTACCATATCCCACATTGTCAAATAGCGCAAAAATCGATGATGCGCCCTCTGATTTGCTCACAAAACTGTTAAAATTTCCAATTTCAGAAAACTTCCAACAATTTAAAAATCTCACTTTTTCAATGGATTCAGAATCCGTAGTTAGTGCTAGTGCTGGTGCTGGTGGTATTGGTTCTACTGCTGGTACTGATTCTAGTATTGATTTTAGTGCTTGTGCTACTGATGCTTGTTGTGGTGCTGCTGCTAGTATGATTTGTTCATTGCCAAATTTTGTGACTAAGCCGAAGATGCTAGCGGAAGATGAATCTATGAGTTCTTTGCCAAATGCGTATGCAGCACTCGCAGAGAAGCTATTTCCATCGCCGATTTTTCCAAAACTCCAATCGGAAAGCATGGAATTAACAATCTTTGCGTCGATGTCAGAAACATGACCAAATACACTTGCGCTGGAACTGTTTGACGTGGTAGCCGTTGGCTCACGAACTCCAGTGGAGGCAGTTCCTCCCGTCGAAATAGCCTCAAAGGTGTTGCGGGAGCCGATGTTGCCGACTGTCCAACGGTTGAAGAGTTCGCCCATGGATTCCCCTCCCAGCCTGCTCGCCATGGCGAATAGCGAAGCAATTCCGGCCGTGGAAGAAAACAAATTATCATCGCCGATGTTGCCGATTGTCCAATCGTTGCCACCGCCGAAACCATGCGTAGAGCCGCCGTTCGCAATCATGGCAAAAATACTGGCCCGATCACGGGCTAAGACCTTAAATGTGTTTGCATTACCGATGCCATCCACCGTCCATTTTTCGAGAAACATCGGCCGAGCGGCAGGATTCGTCACCTCGCCACTCAAATTTGTTAGCAAACCAGCCACGACCGCGTTGGAATTTTCAAAGTGTCGACTGATTGGTGCTGTGTAAGTTGGATCACAGCGCGACGGCCGAACTGCAAAAGTATTTCCATTGCCGATTGGCGCTAAATGCCAGCCACTCAACGCCTTGAAGCCATCTAATTTTGTATCAACGACATGGTCCGGGGAGCTGCCCGCGATACTTCTTACGCCAGACAGCACGCCAAAAATTCCGCCGCGACCATCGGAGAACACCTCCCACGTGCAACCATTTCCGCAGCGACCAATTTCCCAGGCATTGAGCACGGAACTATTTACCTCAGTCAGACACAGATCCGCCGCGCCGACAACTGCGGCAACTATTCCCCGAGAACCATGGTGCGGAACCTCACCAGTACCTCTGTGATCTTTCGCCGTAGCCTCTACGGTCCATTGTAGGGCCATACCTCTGGGCTCGAAGGAAATAGCGTTCAAATATTTGTTACCGTAGACAATTCTCCCCGCACTGCCCAGCCCGATCGCGCCGCTCCAACCCGTTACTTGAACGTTACTTCCCCGCACCAATTGAATTTTCAGTGGACATTTTGGCGCACCGGTTACGCCGTCCGTCGCTCCATCTAGATCAATCGCCGTTGCATTTTCCTCCAGCGCTTGAATTTGCCAAATCGCATCTTTTCCACCTCCATCGATGGTCAGCGTACGCTCCGGTGACGTCGGCAGCATCGGCCGCAAAGACAATAAATCGCAGACAATTTTTGCAACATCTTCCGCCGTACCATGTTGCGCAATGCACGCATCCCAATCCTTAGCCAATTGCTGAGTACTTGCAGGCCAACCCTTTATCCGATCCAGGGTGTCCGGTACGTCGAGAGCAAAAATTTGCCAATCTGGCACCAGCGCTGCCACTGCATCCTTATCCAAATGCCATAACCAGCTCGGAGTGAAGCAAATGCCGCATGCTCTCCCGCTTTCATTGCGCACGAAAACACTGTCGCCGTATCGCGAAAAAATTCGGCAGCGACCATCGTGGAAGTCCTTGCCGTCCAAGCGGATATGCTCACCAGTCGAGAACTGAATTTCATCGCCAAGGCCAGCCGACGGCACCAACACCCCGGCCCCCAGCAAACACACGCACAGCAACTGCTCCTTCATCATCTTCCCAAACAGCAGTTTGGCCAACCACCGCCAAAGGACAAGAAATTTTTACAAAAAGGAAATTTTTTTCGAAAATCCCAGCATCCGAGACAGTGCATGGGTCATGCCGCAGCTTTCGTCCAGGATCTTTTTTGGGGCACTGACCCAATGCTTTATGGCTCATTAGCGTGTCACGATGCTTCCACTAGTCCCCAACCAATCTCAAATACAAAGAAAGACGACATAGCAGTACTTTTAACGGCAACTGAAATATCACTGTTGAAGACATACAACAACCATGCATAGAAGCGACAATGACCGAGAGCTCGAATGCCGGTTTTAATCATATCTGCTGGATTGCTTTTAGTTGCCGTGAGAAATTCAGTCACTTTAGTTGGGGCTTTATCACGAGTCTTTTCGTCGAGAAACTCCTTCACTGCGGCCTCAACCAGACCTATCTGATCGCCGTTAAGTTTATATGAAGAAGTCGAAACACGCATTACTCCCTTATGCTATCGCTCCTTTCGAAATTCGCAAGAACTTTCTATGAAAAAGACGATTTTTTTATTTGACCGTTGCCCAACAAACATGAGCTTGATCTCGTGGTCTTCTCCGATGTGCTGCCATCGCCAAATTTCGAGGACCGTCCTGCCTGTGTAAATGACTGTTTGTGAAGGGCCACCGAACGAGATTTGCTGTCAAATTTTCACCATTGGCATTGGACAGAGCGGACGGCCATGCAGGTTGAGGGTCCGGCATTTTGCCGTCGGGAGTTGCCATCGGCAGCGACTAAAAATTTTTGCAATTTTTTTTATTTGCTGGAAAAAAATCATTGACTGGCCTGGCGTTACACGTAAAAGGTTTGATGATGAATCGCTACAGTAGTACGAATCCGGTCATGCGCGAGGGGGCGTTTCGTGCGGTTTCCGGCAGCTCTGCATATGGCTCCATGACGGCCTCCGGGACTTTCAATCGCACGGGAATTTTGCTGGCTCTGGTCTTCCTAGCAGCCATTTTCTCTTGGTCGTTCCCCTACGCGGATTTTGCGGCTATCGGTTCGAAATTGGCTATATTTTCCGTTGTTGGACTCATTCTCGCCGTCGTTACCATGCTACGGATGGATTGGGCCCCTTACACCGCACCGGTTTACGCCGTCGCCGAAGGTCTTGTACTGGGGAGTCTCTCGCGACTTTTCAATGTCTCCTACCCTGGGATTATCGTGCAGGCAGTTGCCCTAACATTTTCCATATTTGCCGTCATGCTCGTACTCTATCGTTTTCGCATCGTGAGAGTTACCGACCGTTTTCGCATGTTTGTTGTCGCAGCCACGCTGGGGATCCTCGTTGTCTACCTCGTGAGCGCTCTCATGCGATTGTTTGGCAGTTCCGGCCTGGGCTTTGTCCACCAGCCTACCACCTTCGGTCTGCTGTTTAGCCTGTTCGTCGTCTTCATCGCTGCCCTCAATCTCATGATGAATTTTGATTTTGTGGAGCAGGTATCGCGCTACGGTGCGCCAAAATACATGGAATGGTACGCTGCGTTCGGTCTCGTCGTGACACTCATTTGGCTCTACGTCGAAGTGCTCAATTTCTTGGCAAAATTACGCCAAAGTCGCTAAATTTTGCTGGCCCATCGAGTTTTTTCTCGCAAGAGTCGTTGCCGCATCATGGCTAAATACGATCCAGCCGTCTACGCGCGGCGCTTTCCTCTCCTTGTCTCAAAGCCAGACCTGGTTTATTTGGACAACGCGGCGGCAACGCAACGCCTTGACACTGTCTTGGAGAATGTTGTTAAGTTTTACACGCAGAAAAATTCCAATGTGCACCGCGGGTTCTATGAAATAGCCGTGCAGGCGACGGAGGCCTACGAAGGAACGAGGGAAACCGTTGCGCGCTATCTGAATGCACGATATCGCGAGGAAATCATCTTCGGTGCCGGCGCAACTTGGGCCATCAATTTTGTCGCCTATTCGTGGAGTCGCGCATTTCTGCGACCGGGCGACGAAATCATCACCACTGTTATGGAGCATCATTCCAATTTTCTTCCCTGGCAACGAGAGGCAAAGGAGCGTGGCGCAACGTTTAAGGTATGCGGCATAACCGAGGAAGGGGAATTGGATCTGGAAGATCTGGCGCGCAAAATCACGGCGCGGACGAAGCTCATCACCCTGTCCCATGCGTCCAATGTTTTGGGGACAGTAAATCCCATTGAAAAAGTAATTGCGATGGCGAAATCTGTTGGAGCGCACGTACTTGTCGATGGCGCCAAATATGTGGAATGCGGTCCCGTTGATGTGCAGAAAATGGGCTGCGATTTCTATGTGTTCTCTGCCAATAAAGTTTTTGCGTGCATGGGCGTTGGAGTACTCTACGGTCGCAGGGAGATATTGGAGCAAATGCCTCCCTACCAACTGGGTGGAGGAATGGTGGAAGTGGTGACAGAAGAGGATTTTTCCTGCCGCCGCATACCGGAAATTTTTGAGGCCGGGACACCCAATGCCGTTGGGATTGCGGGACTGCACGAGGCGCTCACATTTTTGCAAACGTTTCCGTGGGACGACTATGCCGCCTATATCGATCGAATCAGTGACTACATGCAAACGGCAGTGGCCGAATTGCCCGGCGTGCGCCTTCTCGGGCGGCCAAGGAAGCGCGTTGGACTCTATTCCCTTGCTTGCGAATCGGTCCATGCCCATGACCTGGCGGCGGCTCTGTCGGCAAAAAACATCTGTGTTCGTGCCGGAAACCATTGCGCTCAACCTCTTATGCGCAGGTTGCAGATTCCAGCGACATTGCGCGCGTCATTTTCAATTTACAATAGCATGGAGCAGGCAGAAATGTTTGTGGATGCGCTACGATGGGCCATAAAAAAACTGGGGTGAATCCGTCTTAGGAGTTTCCCCGTTGGCATCCTGCCCTAGGCGCTGTCCCTGACGGAAAATTTTTTCAAGTACCCCTCGGGTTCTGGCACGTGGAGCTCAACGCCGAAAAATTTTTAACCAATTTCCCCGGCAGTCACCAATTTCTCATTTGGCAATGCTAACAGCTTGGCGTACAACTATAGTTATTCCGCTTTGCGTTGGCGTGATATTGGGGAGAGAAGCCCCAGAGCGCCAACACGAATATGAATTACTATATTAGCAACAATCTGCGACAACAAAAGCAACGGAAACAACGGAAGCAGCTCGGTGGGACACATTTTCAAATCGCGTGATAAACTGTGTTGTATTCGTCACGGCGATAAGGAGTTAACGATGTGCAATGGAAAATTTGCAATGAATGGATGGTTGATCTCTGCCCCGAGTCTTCGCCGTTTTGCGCAGTCCCATTTGCCTATCTTATTCCGCCGCAGACGATTTAGCCTTTCATCGCTGCGGGCACACTTATCCCAATCGCGACACACACTGACCTATCGTTCGACGCAGACGGGAGATGTGTCCGCGGAGATGAATCCATGGTGCGGTTGGCGCATGGCCAGCGCTCGTTGTGCTATCTTTTTTTAGGGAAACAATCATGCAACACCTACAACATCAGGTTCTTAGCATACTTTATTCCGTGAGTCCGCAGTCCTTGTCGAAGCGGCAATTGGCGACGCGGCTCTTTCTCGCTGGGTATTTACATTCGCGAGAGGATCTTGGGAAAATTTTGGAAGAATTATCGCGGACGAACCATGTGGAATGCTGCATTTGTGCCGGTGCAATGACGTGCTACCGACTCATGGAACGTCCTTGGGAGGAATGCGTTGAGAGTATTTTGCGGCACATGCGACGGGAGATGCAACCATGAATGCGCATGAACTTGCTAAACGGCTACGTCTGACGCAGAAGCGGGCGCAAAGAGTGCTGGAGTGGTCGCCTTCTCCGGGTGAGTTGGTGGAGGCTTCGATCGTTTGCGCACTGCATCATTTATTCGAACACATTTGGCAGCAGGAAGATAGCATTGATTTGTCCGCGCTTGGCGCCATGGCCGGGATCATTCAAAAATTACTGGGAAGTAGCCAACAGGCAGCGGAAATGCGGGAAAATGCCGAAGAAAAATGTGCCATGGAAGGGACGTCGCGTGGTTTTTCGGCGGAAATTTTGCGGCATATCGAGGAGCAAT
>JAITFC010000003.1 GCA_031281635.1 Puniceicoccales bacterium
GGATGGTGCACTTCGTCGTAGCCTAGCCAGCACCCGCCAAGAATTTCCGGCTCAAGCGTATATTTCACAAATTCTTCCGTTCCCTTGCCCTGCACAACGAGCGTCCCTTTCTGATAGGCGATTACACTGACCGTTGCTCCGCGATAGGCATAGCGCGCGTACTGTACGGCATAGCGTTCCCAGCCGCTGAGTTCGCAAAAATTTTCCAATTTGGACGCTTGCATCTCGTTCAACTTGCAAGAATGGTGTGCCATCGTCTGAGCCATCGCGACTCCGGCTAAATACGGTTTATGGAAACAAAGCAAGCAAAAATGTGTGGCGAAGAAAAAATACACGCCATCAACAACATACTCCTGGAGTGGTGGCGCGAATCGGGGCGGCAACTTCCCTGGAGAAAAAATCGCAGCCTCTACGGCACCGTCCTCTCCGAGTGCATGCTGCAACAGACCCGCGTCTCGGTCGCAATCCCCTATTTTCTCCGCTGGATGGAGCGCTTTCCCTCTTTTACCGCCACTGCCGAAGCTCCGGAAGAGGAAATTTTACTGCTCTGGTCCGGTCTCGGCTACTACTCCCGCGCGCGAAATTTCCAAAAACTTTGCCAAAAAATTGTCAAAATGGAGCAATTCCCAGAGACTCCCCGGGAATGGCAGCAACTCCCTGGCATTGGGCCATACAGTGCCGCCGCCATCGCCTCTATCGGCCAAAATTATGACGCTATTGCCCTGGACGGGAACGTTTTGCGCATTCTCATTCGCCTTCACGCCGATTGGCTGCCCCGGGAAACTTTTCGAGATAAAAATCTTGCCGCAAAGAACTTGCAATTACTCATCGAAGTTATGAAAATTCCCGGCCGCTGCGGCGCCATCGGCGAAGCCCTAATGGATTTTGGGACGGAAATTTGCACGCCGCGCGGCCCGAAATGCAACTCCTGCCCCATCGAAAAATTCTGCTCTCTCAAGAAATTAAATTTATCCGCGGCAACGATTCCGCATTTCTCCAAAGCGACGCGTCCGCCGGTTCACGTCCATCGACTCTGGTGCCGCGGCATCGGCGGCATCTGGCTTGTCCGTTCCCAAAGATCGCGCCTGCGAGATTTCTATGAACTCCCAGTTTTATCCGAGAAATTTCTTTCGCTGCCAGTGATACACACTTTTCGACGAACCATTTGCGGAATTTGCTATGTGGAACACGTGCACGATTTTGACGGTTCCGCAGCGCTTTCACCGTTTTTCCCGACTGAGACGGATGAAAATGCGCAAATAATTGCCGTGGAAGATTTAAATAAAATCCCCATCTCCGGACCGCATCGGCAATGCATTGGGAAAATACTCGCTGAAAAAGAAAAGTAATTTTTTCTAAAAGTTTGACTTTATCGAAAACTCGCATAGAGGATAGCCATGTGAATGGCTTACCGATCACTGTTATTTGTTGTCCGATGGACGTTAAAGTGAATATATGGCCAAATAGTAGCGACACGGAACATTCTCTGAGGGTTTTCAAGCACTGCAATAAGAATTGGCTTATGCATTTTATGGGGCAACACGGGAGCATCAATGTCACGCTAGGAGAGAAATGGGGCTGGAAGGAGGGGCTTCTAGCCTTCTGCGGAATTTTTATTATCACGTTGCTGATTCCCCAAGTGCGTCGCTCAATTTGTGTATTGTATCTGATGATAGTCATTGCGTATGAAAGACGGCGGCGAGAGCGTACCATCGCTGTGAGCGATAATGTTCGAAATGGTCCCCCTAGATAGTGCTTCCAATGACACTCCCGATGCCGCCGGAGTTCTGAGAAATTCTCAAAAGCATTTCTTCCGGATTTGGAGCGCGGAGCTTGGCGTTGAAAATTTTTCGATGCGCAGACCTGAACTGTGGCGGCGAATCACTGAGTCGATTCCGGACATTGTCTAAATTTTTCGTGACTAATAGAATTTTTTTCGTTCAATGACCCAAGTGGAGTTGGGGCGCATTTGTCAAATTATGGGCGGAGTCGTGGACGTTGCCTTTGCGGACGGGGAGACGCTTCCTGCGATCTTCGAGGCGCTGGAGGTTCTCGGTGAGAACGCGACCGAAAAAATCGTTTTGGAAGTGCAGCAACAGTTGGAGGGGAACGTTGTACGCACCGTAGCCATGGCCCCAACGGATGGTTTGCGCCGCGGCATGAAGGTGCAATCGACGGGAAATTGCCTGCAAGTTCCCGTGGGCCCAGGGGTTTTGGGTCGCATTTTGAATGCGCTGGGTCAACCAATTGACGGTCGCGGTCCCGTTAAAGCCGATAAAACTCTCCCCATCCATCGGCCCGCACCCCCTCTAACGGAACAAGATACGACGACGAGGATTCTCGAAACTGGCATCAAGGCAATTGACCTCATCTGCCCCTTCACACGCGGGGGGAAGGCCGGGGCATTTGGTGGCGCGGGAGTCGGAAAAACCGTTGTGATCACGGAACTTATCCACAACATTGCCCAAAAGTACGGTGGATTTTCCATTTTCACTGGCGTTGGCGAGCGCTCCCGCGAAGGAAATGACCTCTACCACGAAATGGTATCTTCTCATCTCATTGACCTGGAGCACCTAGAAAAATCCAAAGTGGCACTCGTTTTCGGGCAAATGAATGAACCGCCGGGGGTGCGCATGCGCGTAGGTCTGAGCGGTTTGACCGTCGCGGAATATTTTCGCGATGAGAAAAATTTGGACGTTTTACTGTTCATTGACAACATCTTCCGCTTTTCCCAGGCCGGTTCTGAGGTTTCCGCGCTGCTCGGTCGCTCCCCATCCGCCGTCGGCTACCAGCCAACGCTGAACCACGAAATGGGGGAACTGCAGGAGCGAATTACTTCCACAAAAAACGGTTCCATTACATCCTTCGAAGCGATTTATGTGCCCGCGGACGATCTCACGGATCCAGCTCCAGCGGCGGTATTTGAGCATTTGGACTCCACCATTGTCTTAGATCGAAAAATCGCCGCACTGGCCATTTTTCCCGCCGTCGATCCCCTTGCTTCCACCGCCAAAGCGCTCAATGTCGATGTTGTTGGAAAGGAACACTTTGAACTAGCTAGCCGCGTGCAAAATTTGCTGCAGCGCTACCGAGATCTGCAGGACATCATTGCGATTTTGGGCTTAGATGAACTCTCCGACGAGGACAAGTTGATCGTTGCTCGGGCGCGCAAGGTGCAAAAATTTCTTTCGCAGCCATTTTTTACTGCCGAAGCATTTACGGGAATGGAAGGTCGCTATGTCTCACGGGAGGAAACACTTCGCGGATTTCGCATGATTTTAGACGGTGAGTTGGATGCGATCGGTGAGAATGATTTTTATATGAAGGGCAACATCGATGAGGTGCTGAAGAGTCACAAAAGTGCGGAAAAACGATAGGGAAGGGCGGCCATGAAATTGGAAGTCTCTACGCCGGAAGGTTTAATTTTCGAAGAAGAGGTGGACGCGGTGACCGTGTTGACCCGGGATGGTGAGTTGGGGATTTTGCCCGGCCACATCCCCATGGCGTCTATCATCTTGCCGGGTGTGCTGCGGTTTCGCCGGGGGAGTAATGAGGAGTCCATGGCCGTGGATCGCGGATTCTTGTATATGCAGAAGAACACGTTATGCGTTATTGTAGATGCGGCCGTGCGCGTGGTGGACGTGGACGATGCGGAGGCGGAAAATGCGCGCAAGAGGGCTGAGCAAGCGCTGGAAGAGGCGAAGGAGAAGCATATGGATGCGGCGGAGATTGCACAATTGGAGGCGAAAGTACGCTATCAGATTGCCAAGCAACGAGTAAAGCGGACGGTATCCCCGTGAATGACGGGGACTTAGGAATGGCGGCAACTCAAGACGAATTTTTTATGCGTGTGGCTCTGGACGAGGCGAGGCGGGCATTGGAGGAGGACGAGGTGCCCGTCGGCGCCATTGTGGTGCGCGGTGTAGAAATTTTAGCCCGGGATCATAACCGCGTGCGCGAGAGATGTTCTGCGACGGCCCACGGGGAAATGCTGGTTCTTGACGCCGCTGCGAAAGTACTCGGCGACTGGCGTTTGCACGAATGCACGCTATACACAACAAAGGAACCGTGTCCCATGTGTGCCGGAGCCTGCATCATGTCCCGCATTGGCCGTGTCGTTTTTGCCGTTTCCGACCCGCTGATGGGATGTTTCGGTGGAAGTACTTGCAATTTTTCCGCGATGGGTGGGTTTAACCATCATCCCGCCGTCTCTTCCGGCATCCTCGCCGACGAATGCCTGGAAATTTTACGATATTTCTTTATGGGAAAACGGGCGCTGCATCGGCGGCAGAAAGCAGAAATGTACGCACAAAATTGCCCATGTGACAGCTGCAGTGAAAGACTAAATCCCCTTCTGCCGGAGTAAGTTGCAGATAATTCTCCGGCGGTGCACCGGATGAGACGGGCCGGACGGAAAAATTGCCATTGCCGTCACATTGCCAGGAAAGGATGACGGAGGTGTTCCCGGAAAAGAGACTTTCATTGGTGCGGCAAAAAATTTTTGTTGCGCGGCAGAGTTG
>JAITFC010000096.1 GCA_031281635.1 Puniceicoccales bacterium
AACCTCCTGTGCTAACGAAATAATTTTGAGAAACTTTTTTTGCCGCAATTCCCTTGCGACTGGTCCAAACACCCTCGTCCCTTTGGGGTTTCCCTTTTCATCAATGATGACGCAAGCATTTGAATCGAAGCGCAAGTAACTGCCATCGCGGCGATGGATTTTATTCTTTGAGCGCACGATAACTGCTTTAACGACGGTGCCTTTTTTGACTGACGCCTCGGGGATACTCTCTCTAATACTCACGACGATAACGTCCCCCACACCTGCTGTTCGCTTATTCTGCCCAAGACGACGAATCATCATTGCCGACTTCGCCCCAGTATTATCTGCGACGTCTAATATACTCTGCTGTTGCAACATAGCACTTTCCTCATGCGATTACGGCCTTTTGCAAAACGGAAACAATGCGCCAACGCTTCGTACGACTGAACGGCCTAGTTTCCGCAATCTCAACCCTATCCCCAACGGCGCACGAATTTCCTTCATCGTGTGCGTGGAAGACAGTGCGACGCTTTACCTCCTTCAAGTACTTGGGGTGTGGGCTCTTATAAAAATAAGAAACCTTCACGCTCTTATCCCCTGAACGGCTGGTCACCTCGCCAACCAAAGATTGCCGATTTTTTCTCTGTTGTTCGCTCACGATGCCTCCTTGCCGTCCAATTGCTTGCCCATCATCTGCTGTCCGTGCAAAACTGTCTTTGCTCGCGCAATATCACGGCGTAACACCTTGAACTGGTGTGTTTTATCGATACTGTCAATGCGACGCCGAATGTGTAACCGCGCCAACTCCTTCTCTCTATCCCGTAAAAATTCAGAAACTTCTGGGATGGAACGATCTCTCATTTCTTTTGCCTTCATTTTTGAAATTGCTCCATTTCTTCGCGCGACACAAAACGGCAACCAAAAGGCACTTTTGCATCTGCCAGGCGCATAGCTTCTTTTGCGAGCGTAGGAGACACCCCAGAAACCTCGAAGAGAACATTCCCCGGCCGCACGACTACGGCCCAAAATTCGACGCCGCCTTTACCTTTACCCATGCGCGTTTCCGCTGGCTTTTTGGTGACTGGCTTCTGTGGAAACATGCGCATCCACACCTTCCCTTTGCGCTTTAGATGCCTATTGATGGCCACACGAGCCGCTTCTAGTTGGGACGCGCTCATCAACCCGCGCTCCAACGCCTGGATACCGAAATCCCCAAAAGCGAGACACGCTCCACCCTTTGCATCGTGCCGGTTTCTTCCTTTGTGCACCTTACGGAACTTCGTCTTTGCTGGTAATAAATTCGCCATCACATACCCCTCATCGTCTTTACGCTACGCAATTTTCACTTCGCGCGGACGGCAAATCCAACATTTTACGCCAATTTTGCCATACACCGTTTGCGCCTCCACCAGAGCATAATCAATATCCTCTCGCAGCGTGTGAAGCGGAATGCGTCCCAATCTCTGCGATTCCGTTCGCGCAATTTCCGCGCCGCCAAGACGCCCTGAACACTGAATCCGAACACCTTGTGCTCCCGCCGCCATTGTAATTTGTATGGCCTTTTTAATAGCCTTGCGAAAGGAAACGCGACGCTCCAACTGAGATGCTACACTTTCCGCAACAAGTCGAGCAGAAAATTCAGGTTTTTTCACTTCTTGAACATCAACAATAATGTCCTTGGCAAGCAGTTTTCTCAGCCGCCCGACCAATGATTCCAATTCTTGCCCTTTCCGCCCTAGAACCACGCCAGGACGCGGAGTGTATATTTTAACGCGCACTTTTCCTCCGGCCCGTTCGATAAACACTTTAGCGATGGACGCGAATCGCAATTCCTTATGAAGAAATGTGCGTACCATAAAGTCTTCTTTAACCCACAGCGGGTATGACTTTTTATCTCCGTACCAACGAGATAGCCAATCACGGCGTACGGAAAGACGGAAACCAACTGGATTCACTTTTTGGCCCATAACGTACCTATTTTATTTTCTCCAGGATTACACGAATATGACTAGTCCTTTTCCGGATCGGATGTGCCGAACCACGTGCCGCTGGAATGTGGCGTCGAAAGGCTGGTCCCTCCTCAATGATTACATTCACAATGCGCAAATTTTCGCCCGTGACACTGAAATTATTCTCAGCATTTGCAATGGCACTGCGCAAAGTTCTCTCTATTAGACGTGCGGATTTTTGTGGAATAAACCGCAGTAAACTGCAGCCATCCGAGATGTTACGATTTTTCAAAACGCGTGCCGTTTGTCGCAATTTCGACGGAGACATGCGCACGGATGAAGTGACTGCCGTATAATTCATATCCTTATTCCCAACTACTTCTGTGTGTGCGGGTTATGACCTTTGAATGTGCGTGTCGGAGCGAATTCACCGAGCCGATGCCCGACCATATTCTCCGTTACATGCACAGTCAAAAACGTCTTACCATTGTGAACCTCAAAATTAAGTCCCACAAAATCCGGCGTAATCGTCGATCGCCGCGACCACGTGCGAATTGCCTTGCGCGAACCAGACTTCGCTGCCAGGTCAATTTTATCCAGCAGCGACGGTTCCGCGTAAAATCCCTTTTTCGTTGAACGCCCCATCCTCTAACCTTTCTTCACTTTCTTTCCATCGCGACGCACAAGAATCATCGTATTGCGATTCTTTGACTTCTTCCTCGTTGGCAACCCTTTAGCCAGTTGTCCCCAAGGAGACACCGGATGCCCTCCGCCAGAACTTTTCCCCTCGCCACCACCCATTGGATGATCAACGGGATTCATGACAACACCCCTCACACGAGGCCGCAACCCAAGCCAGCGATTTCTTCCCGCCTTACCTAGGGAACGCTGATTGTGTTCCGCATTTCCAAGGGAACCGAGCGTTGCACGACAGCGTGCATCGACGTAACGAACCTCTCCACTTGGCAGTTTTATCGTAGCACGCCCCGACTCAACGGCCAGTAATTGCGCCGCACCTCCCGCAACCCGAACAAGTTGTGCACCCCGACCGGGTAACATTTCAATACAATGAATGGGCATGGCTGCTGGAACGAGCGACAACGGAAGCGACATGCCGACGGAAAAATCGTCCGGTTTTTTTGCACCATCTAGATTAATAACGACGGCTCCAACGGAAAGACCCTCCGGGGCAGGAATATAATGCTTTTCGCCATCCGCATAAACCAGAAGAGCGAGACGCGCAGAACGGTTGGGATCGTACTCAATGGCACTCACACGAGCGGGAATACCTAACTTATTTCTGCGATAATCAATCACGCGCAACATACGCTTATGTCCGCCACCGCGCCTCCGCACCGTTATGCGTCCATAGCAATTTCGGCCACTGCTACCGTTTCCATGCGTGCGCGTCAGAGAGTTTTGCGGTCGCCCCCGTGCGACATCAGCCCGATTCAGAGCCTTAAATCGTTGCCCTGGAGTGATTGGATTTGTGCGAAAAATAGCCATGCGTCAAAATCTCCATCAAACCGTTTCGATTTTATCACCATCACGCAGTGTCACAAAAGCCTTTTTTATTTGCGACTTTCGAGAAAGTGCGGAACGACCATTTGCGATGCGATAGCGCTTTACTTTCCCTTTCTGCCTGAGTACGTTAATGCGCAGAGGACGCACGTGAAATTCCTCATAAACCGCCCGAGCAATCTGCATTTTTGTTGCTTCCAACGCCACCTCGAAGGTGTACTGGTTGACCGTCGAAGACAAAATAGTCCCCTTTTCGCTCAAACGAAAGCGCCTCAAAACTGTTCCACACATTTTCATTATTTTTCTTTCCCTATGCGGCAACCCGTGACAATAAAACGCGCAAGGCGCTCTCTGAAACAAGTATATGCTCACAATTCAGTGCGTCCAAAGCATTCAACGTTAGAGCATCAACCATGTACACATCGGCGACATTGCGCGCAGCTAGCGCAAACTCATCTGAAAAGTGCTCGTCGACCATCAAAACCGACTTTCCATTCAGACCCATCCGGGCTAGGATCCGCAAAAATTCTTTCGTTTTCGGAAAGTCAAGAGAAAAATTTTCGACAATCGACAGAGACCCTTCCTCTGCCCTAATTGCAAGCGACCCCCCGAGGGCAAGGCGTTTTTGTTTTTTGCTCAACTTAACGTCGTAGTCACGCTTTCGCGGACCGAACGTCACCCCGCCGCCGCGGCAAATTGGACTGCGCTTTTCTCCGCGACGAGCCATACCAGTGCCTTTTTGGCGATAAGGTTTTTTCCCAGAACCGCTAACCTCTGCACGTGTCTTAGCTTGAGCATCGCCGCTGCGAAAATTATTTTGATAGGCAACAAGCACATTACGCAACGCCACATCTCCTACTGCATGAGGAAGTTGCACTTCTCGCAGACCGCCATCGGAGCCATCCTTTGTGAAAATTTTCAGCTCCATAATCAACCTTTCTTTGCCGAGCGAACGGCAACCAAACCACCATTGCATCCGACGACACTGCCGCGGACGAAAAGTAAATTTTGCTCCACATCTACGCGCAACACTTCCAAATTTTGCGCCGTGCGTCTTGCCGCCCCCATGTGCCCGGGCATCTTTCGCCCCCGGTAGATGCGGCCAGGCTCCTCCCGTTGGCCGTAAGAGCCTCCGCGACGATGGAACATGGAACCATGACTGGCCGGCCCTCCGGAAAATCCGTGGCGCTTCATCACACCTTGAAATCCACGTCCTTTGACAATCCCTGAAACATCCACCAGATTTCCAGCGGACAATAAGGATAGATCGAAAACTTTATCATTCTTATACGCAGCGACATCAGCAACGCGCATTTCCTTCAGCTTCCGGTGAGGAGTGCACCCGTTTTTTCGCAAATGTCCGACCACTGGCTTCGTAAGTCTATACTCCGGAACGGCTTCTGCGGCAATTTGCACAGCGCAATAGCCATCGCTTTCCTTATTCTTCACGCGCACAACATGGTTGGGTAGAATCTCAACGATCGTTGTAGCAACAAACTCCCCTGCAGCGTCATGGATCTGCGTCATGCCGACCTTGCGCCCCAACATTAAAACAACTTTCTTTTCCGTTTCCATCGCCAAACCGCAAAGGGAATCCCTCCGCCATTAGAGTTTTTATATAACCATCGAGTTCACTAGACAGACACCGCGATTTCTACCCCAGAAGGAAGATTTACCTTCTTGAGCGCATCCATCGTATCTGTGTCCGGAGCTACGATGTCAATCATTCTTTTATGAGTTCTCAGCTCAAATTGTTCCGCCGATTTCTTATGCGTGTGCGGTGAACGATTTACGGAAAACTTTTCAATTTCCGTGGGTAGCGGAACCGGCCCAGTCACACGAGTCCCCGATCGCTTTACCGCTTCCACAATATCCGCCGCCGCCTGATCTACAAGCCGATTGTCGAACCCTCGCAACCTAATGCGAATTTTATGCTTTTGCTGTGCATTTTTTTGCATTACCTTAGCCTCCAAATTATTCTTCCATAGATAGTTACATGCGAGCCGGCCCTTTGGCGGCCGACGTTGTTACTTGTGCCAAGACGGCGGCCGGAACCTGAGCAAAATGCGACGGTTCCATGGCATAAGACGCGCGCCCCTTGGATAAAGAACGCACATCTGTCGCATAGCCAAACATAGTCTCTAGTGGAACGAACGCGGTAACTGTGCACAGTCCATGCTTATTGTCCATACTCTGAATTTGCCCACGCCGACGATTGAGATCCCCCACTATGTCCCCTTGATATTCCTCCGGCGTCTGCACTTCAACCTTCATAATCGGCTCGAGCAGAATCGGTTTCGCCTTCCGCATTGCTTCCTTGAAAGCGAAAATGCCAGCCATGCGAAACGCCATTTCCGACGAATCCACCTCGTGAAAACTACCGTCAATGATACGTGCTGCGAAATCGACAACGGGATATCCAACCAGCACGCCGTTCTGCGCCCCTTCCAAAATCCCTTCTTCGACGGGTTTGATATACTCTTTCGGAATAACGCCACCGACAATCTGATTAATTACTTGCGCACCAGAACCTTTTTCTCCGGGCTCCAGAGTAATAACGGCGTGTCCATATTGCCCGCGACCGCCCGACTGGCGAATGAATTTCCCCTCACCTTCCGCATTGCCTGTTATGGTTTCGCGATAGGCGATGCGCGGCTTTCCCGATGTCGCACCGACTTTAAACTCGCGGAACAGACGATCGCGAATGATCTCCAAATGCAGTTCGCCCATGCCTGCAATGAGAGTTTGCTGTGTGTCCGGATCTGTGGTAATTTTGAACGTTGGATCTTCTTCGGCAAGGCGTTGCAGTGCAATCGATAAATTCTCTTGATCAGCCTTGGAATTTGGCTCAATGGACATGCTAATAACTGGCTCCGGGAATGAAGGTGGTTCCAGCTGTGCATCCAACGAGCGGTCACAGATCGTATCTCCTGTTACGACGCCCTTCACGCCGACAATCGCGCAGATATCACCTGAATAAGCTACCTCAATGTCTTCTCGCGCATTAGCTTTCATAACCACGAGGCGACTGACACGTTCTGTCTTTCGAGTGCGCGGATTGTAAACTGTGTCCCCCTTTCTGAGTTGGCCAGTGTAAACGCGGCAAAAAACTAACTTTCCAACATATGGATCGTACATAATTTTGAAGGCCAGTGCGGACATTTTTGCCGCATCATTCGGCTCCAACCCAATTTCATCGCCATTACTCTTAAACGCTGGCATCGGAGGAAGATCGCACGGATTCGGCAAATAATCCACGATCGCATCCACAATCATTTGCACACCACGATTTTTGAATGCACTGCCCGGAATTACGCCAATAAATTTTAATGAAATAGTCGCCTTGCGTATGGCTGAACGTATTTCCGGTTCGCAAATCTCCCTGCCCTCCAAGTATTTTTCCGCGAGAGTGTCATCAAAATCCACGAGTGCCTCAATCAGCTCCAATCGGAACCGCGTTGCGCGCTCTCGCTCATTTTCCGGAATGGCGATGTCATTTAATCGAATGCCATCTTTGTCCGTCTCATCGTACATATACGCACGCATACGGACCAAATCGATGATTCCTTTAAAATTCTCTTCAGCGCCGATATTTAGGCAAATCGGATGAGCATTTCCGTCCAATTTCGTCCTAATATCTTCGACGGCACCCATAAAGTTTGCCCCCGTGCGATCCATCTTATTGACAAATGCAATGCGCGGAACTCGATATTTATCCATTTGGCGCCAAACAGTTTCCGATTGCGGCTGCACTCCGGCGACCGCACAAAATACGGCAACGGCCCCGTCGAGAACGCGCAGGGAACGTTCAACTTCCATGGTAAAGTCAACATGCCCGGGCGTATCAATGATATTGAGGCGATGGTTTTTCCAGAAACAGGTGGTCGCGGCGGAGGTTATGGTAATGCCCCGCTCCTGTTCCTGCTCCATCCAATCCATGGTGGCCTGGCCGTCATGCACTTCGCCGATCTTGTGCGATACGCCGGTATAGTAAAGAATGCGTTCTGTCGTGGTGGTTTTGCCGGCGTCAATATGGGCCATAATCCCAAAATTGCGCTGCCGTTCAAGAGGGGTCGATCTGGACATTTGTTAATTCCTGGCAAATAGGGGCGATAGCGGTGCGGCGCACTACCAGCGGTAATGCGCAAAAGCTTTGTTGGCGTCAGCCATGCGGTGGACATCCTCGCGTTTTTTCACGGCGCCGCCGCGGCTGTTGAAAG
>JAITFC010000104.1 GCA_031281635.1 Puniceicoccales bacterium
CACCAAATTTCTTGTCGATGAGCACGTTGCGCCCCTTCGGTCCAAGAGTTACCTTGACCGCCCGCGCCAACTGCTCCACTCCCTTTAGAATCTTTTTCCAAGCTTCTTCGTCATAAATCAACTGCTTTGCCATGATTTTTTGCCTCCTAATTCATTTCCGTTGTTTCATTTGCCAATTCCGCTATTTGCAGCAGCAGCACGGTTCGCCATCGCAGCAACACCAGACGCCAAGGACGTCGCTCTGTCGCAGGATAACATATTCGACGCCATCAATTTTGAACTCGTTGCCTCCGTAGCGGCTAATGAGAATCCTGTCGCCGACTTTCACTTCAAATTCCACCTGCTTGCGCGTGCAAACGCCATCTTTGCATTCGCAAACCCAGCCGGAACCGAGGGCAACAACTTCTGCCTCCTGCGATTGCTCTTTGGCCGTGTCTGGGATGACGATGCCACCCTTAATCTGTTCCGCTTCCTTGCAACGCTTCACCAAGATCCTATCACCCAATGGTTTAATCATTTTCTTTCCCATAGCATGTTCCTCCTCCGATGCCGCCAACGCGGGCGACACCGAAAATTTTATTTTTCCTCCGGGCACTTGCTAGTACCCAAATTTTTCCAAGTCCACTTTTTTTGATTGTCACCGAAACGCATCAGCCTTCTAGGGACCCGTCGCGGTGGTGCAATCAAAAATTTCCTCAATTTCTTTCCCTTTTAACTTCCTCGAAATCTGCGTCCAACACCGTGCCCTGGCCCGGCTGCGACTGCCCCGCACCGGTGAAGTTCCCGGCAAAATTTGGATCCGTCGCCTGAGCCTCGCCGCAACCGCCACAACCGGAACATCCGCCAGCACCACACGAATTTGGATCCGCCGACTGCTGCGTCGATTGATAAATTTTTTGCGATACCGCATAGACGACCTTCGAAATCTCTGCACGGGCACTATTCAACTCATCCGTCTTAGCTTCGGCATTTTCGAGCACTTTTTTTGCGGCATCGATGGCGTCCTGCACCGCCTTTTTGTCTTCCTCGGAGAACTTGTCCTTCAACTCGTCCAGCTGCTTTTCCGATTGGTAGATCATGCTATCCAGTTGGTTACGTGCTTCTACACTATCCTTGCGCTCCTTGTCCGCCGCCGCATTCAACTCCGCATCGCGCCGCAATTTTTCGATTTCCGCGTCGCTGAGTCCGGAATTGCTGGTGATGGTGATTTTTTGCTCCTTCCCCGTGCCTTTGTCCTTGGCAGTTACGTGCAGAATGCCGTTGGCGTCGATGTCAAAGGTGACTTCGATCTGCGGCACTCCGCGCGCTGCCGGGGGAAGTCCTTCCAGTCGAAAATTCCCAAGACTTTTATTGTCGCAGGCCATCGGTCTCTCGCCCTGCAGGATATGGACGTCTACACCCGTTTGGCCGTCGGCGTATGTCGTGAATACCTGAGTCTTTTTGGCGGGAATCGTGGTGTTGCGCTCGATCATGGGCGTGGAAATTCCGCCAGCCGTTTCGATGCCGAGTGTAAGTGGCGTGACATCAAGGAGAAGTATGCTTCCGACGCCCGATTCCCCCTGCAGCACACCGCCCTGAATGGCAGCCCCGATGGCCACAACTTCGTCCGGATTTACACCCTGATTCGGAGTTTTTCCCGTTAATTTTCGCGCCGTTTCTATGACCTGCGGATTGCGCGTCATGCCACCAACCAGCACTAACTCGTTGATATCTCCCGTGCTCATCTTCGAATCGCGCATGCACGCCTCGAATGGAGGAACTGTGCGACGAACGAGTGACTCGCAAATTTTATCGAGTTGCGCCCGAGTTAGTTTGACCGCTAAATGCTTTGGCCCCGTAGCGTCCGCTGTGATAAACGGCAAATTGATATCCGTTTCCTGCGAAGAAGAAAGCGCAATTTTGGCTTTCTCCGCCTCTTCCTTCAAGCGCTGCAATGCCATGGGATCCTTGCGCAAATCGACGCCATTTTCCCTTTGAAATCCATCTGCGAGCCACTGGATAATGGCTTCATCCCAGTCGTCGCCGCCCAAATGTGTGTCACCGTTGGTCGCTCTCACTTCAAATACGCCGTCACCAATGTCGAGAACGGAAATATCGTAAGTTCCACCACCTAGGTCATATACGGCAATTTTTTCCTCCGCTTTTCTCTCGAGACCATAGGCAAGCGATGCAGCCGTCGGTTCGTTGATAATGCGTAGCACGTCTAAACCCGCAATTTGCCCTGCGTCTTTCGTGGCCTGCCGCTGCGAATCGTTGAAATAGGCTGGGACCGTGATCACCGCCTGGGTGATGGGTTCTCCCAAGTACCTCTCCGCGTCCGCTTTCAATTTGGCGAGGATCATGGAAGAGATTTCTTCCGGCGAAAAGCGCTTTGTCTCGCCGCCGACCTGCACCTCTATCCACGCGTCACCATTTTTCCCAGATACCACGGCGTAGGGTAGATGCTGAGCTTCCCTCTCCACCTCCGAGCGCTTGCGTCCGATGAGTCGCTTGGCGGAGAAAATCGTATTTTGCGGATTCGTAATCGCTTGCCGCTTAGCCGCTTGACCAACCAATCGTTCGCCGTTTTTTGTGAAAGCGACTACCGACGGTGTCGTCCGCGCACCCTCCGCGTTGGGAATGACGTTTGCTTTGCCGCCCTCCATCACTGCCATGCAAGAATTTGTCGTGCCCAGGTCGATCCCAAGGACCTTGCCCCTACCTCTTTTTTGATCTGCCATACCGCCTACTTTACAGCAATTTTCGCAGTAAAGCAGAAAAACACCGCAAATTTTTTTGTCCATCCGCAGCAAACCCGCACGGACAAAGATTTCCAGTCGATAAAAATTCCAGCGAAGCCCAGGTCACTCGCCTAAAATTTTCTCCATCGGGGTGTTTCAGTTGACACAGAATATGTTGCAACTGTGTCACGGAAAAGCGGAGAGGTCATTCCTAACCAAAATTCCTCGCCAATTTGTCCTTCTGACTGTGCACCCCAAGAGCCACGGCGACAAATTGTGGGCTGCTTTATGCTTGGCTAAGTGTCACCAGATCGCGCAGTTGTGCATTTGACATTTCCGTAATCCAGCTTTCCCCGGAATTGACTGTCAGATTCGCCAGGTCCTTCTTACAGCGCAGCATTTCGTCAATTTTCTCCTCAAAAGTGCCCTCGGTGATGAGCCGATAAACGTCTACATCTTTCGTCTGGCCAATGCGATAGGCGCGATCAGTTGCCTGGACTTCCACGGCCGGATTCCACCAAAGATCGTAGTGGATGACGTTGTTGGCAGCGGTGAGATTGAGTCCAGTTCCGCCGGCTTTGAGTGAGACTATCAATATGCGACCCAGTGAGTTGTGCTGAAAATTTTCAACCATTTCATCCCGTTTCACACGATTCAGTGCACCGTGAAGAAATTCTATCGGTGCTTGCATCTTCTCTCCCAATAACTTAACGATGAGATTGCCCATTTCCACATACTGCGTAAAAATGAGCGATTTCCCGCCGCCACAGCGATCGATTTCAGCCAAAATTTCTTCGAGCATCTCCATCTTTCCGGACTGTTCGATGGCCGGGCAGCGTTCGCCGCAGTA
>JAITFC010000082.1 GCA_031281635.1 Puniceicoccales bacterium
TGTATGCAATGGCCCAGCGCGGTGCAGTTGCCTGTGCGCCGAGACGATTGCGCAAATCGCGACTGTTCACTTTTACCACCACACCGTCCGTGTCAAACGAATAATTTCTTCGCAATGTAGCAAAATTTTCGACGGCGTCCCACAAATTTGCAAATCCGCACAGCAATCGGCCTTCATTTGTCGGGAAATTCCAAGTGCGCAGAGTTTCAAGTACCTCCATATGAGAGACAAAACCATCCGCTCCTGCACTTATTTCGTAGGCGAGGAAACGCAAGGAGCGGCCGGCGGCCATTTTAGAATCCAACAATTTCAGACTTCCGGCGGCCAAATTACGGGCATTGGCAAACGGTTCAAATCCATCCAACTCTCTCTCCCCGTTGATTTTCGAAAAATCTTCGCGGGCAATGTAAACCTCCCCGCGTATTTCACATAGCTCATTTTTGCAGGGAATATTTCGCGGCAAATCTCTTATCGTCAATACATTGGCCGTTACATCATCCCCAACTTCACCGTTTCCGCGACTCAGTGCATAGGCCAGGCCCCCCCCTCGAAATACGAGACTTAGGGCAGCACCATCGATTTTTGGTTCGAGAACAAAATCCACCGCACGGTCCGATGCTCGCTCGACGCGATCCACGAATTCGCGCAACTCCTTTTTGTTGTAGGTATTATTAAGACTTTTCATCGGCGAAAGATGGTGCCGCTTTTGAAATTTTTCCAGGCAATCATCGCCAATTTTCGCACCCAGCGAGACGGCAGCCAATGCTGGGAATTGAATGCGTAAGTCATTCCAGCGACGTCGCAAAGCATCGTAAGCATCGTCACCTATCAGCGGTGCAGTTTCCACGTAGTAGCGGCGATCGTGATCGGCTAATTCCCGCTCCAATGCCACAAATTCTTCGCAAATTTCCCTGGGAATCGCGTCATCTGTTCGTGCCAAAAGTTCTTCCATTGTAACTATCACCAACATTTTCCAAGAAATTGCAAATCGTTCTTTTTGTGTATGTTTTACGGCAAACATTACCATTTTTGTCCCGCAAATAGCATATTTGGCAAGGAATGGAGCGCCAATTCGTCGAAAAACGATCAAAATTGGCACAATTACCATAAAAAACGTATGAAAAGGTATTTTTTTTGCGAAAAACTGTCTTTTCTTCGTTGACGACTGGCGGCTAAGTGCCAGGATACCTCGGGGTTGCGCGGCGTGGTGGCTGCCAACTTTGCATGGAAAGGCGGGAATAATGAATAAATCTGAGTTGGTAGCAGAGGCGCACAGAGTATTGGGCGATGGAACGTCTAAGGCAGCTGTGGATCGTGTCTTAGAGGCTGTTTTGGAAACAATTCGAGCGTCCATTGCGCGGCACGAATCGGTTCAGTTAATTGGGTTCGGAACATTTTCCGTGACGAAAAGGGCTGCGAGGACGGGCGTGAACCCGCGCACGAAGGCAAAAATTCGCATTCCACAAAAAAATGTAGTTAAGTTCAGGCCGGGCTCGGAATTGAGCGGAGCCGTTGAATGAATCAAATGGGCACCGAATCTGCGGAAGTGACGTTGCGTGTTGGACTTGGCCGGGACGTTCATCGCCTAGCTGAGGGTGGCGATTTGATTCTCGGAGGTGTTTCTGTGGCCGCAGGTATCCATTGCGTGGCCCATTCTGATGGTGATTGCCTATTGCATGCGCTCGCAGACGCGTTGCTGGGAGCGGCCTCATTGCCAAATGTTGGTGTGTTGTTTCCCAACGACTTGGAGGAAAATCGCGGGCGTAATTCTCTGGAGATGCTCGCGGGCGTCGTTGATCTTCTCGGCAAAAAAAATTTGGAAGCGGTCAACGTCGACGCGGTAATTCAGTTGGAACGTCCAAAAATATCCGGATTTTTTACGGCCATGAAGGATTGTGTGGCAAAGGTTCTAGGTCTTTCGGCAGCGGATGTTTCCATTAAAGCAACTACGGCGGAAGGACTTGGTCCAATCGGCGAGGGCAGGGCAGTGGAAGTTTTTTGCATTTGCCTTTTGCGGAAAAGACGGCGAATATGCCCTTCACATGAACAGTGATTTCCGCACTTTTGCGTGTCCAGCCAAATTGAACCTATTTTTGGAAATTAACTCGCGGGATGGCGGGGGTCGGCATGAGCTTACTTCTGTCGTTGTGCAGCTAGATTTTGCGGATCGCATGCACCTGCGTCTCACCATGGACGACGGCTGTGAAGATTTCTTTGTCTGTGACATCGCGGCCATCTCAGCGGATCCGGAAAATACTATCACCCGCGCCCTAAGCCTGTATCGGAGCGTGTATTCTTTTCGGCAGAAAGTAGTTGTGCAATTGGAAAAGAATATACCACCGATGACTGGCATGGGAGGAGGGAGTAGTAATGCGGCCTATTTCTTGAAAAATCTAAATGATATGTTAGCGCAACCATTAGATGTACAAGCACTAACCGCCATAGCCTTCCGTGTCGGCTCCGATTGTCCGCTTTTTTTAGGTTCTTCGCCGTGCATTGTGAAAAGTTTTGGTGAGCACATAGAAAACGTTGATTGTGAAGATTTAAAAGGTCTAGCAAAAGGGAAATTTCTCATCTTTAAGCCCGCCTTCGGAATTCCAACTGCCTGGGCCTACGAAGCTTTTGACCGCGGTGGCGCATGGACCGTTCAGGATCACGTCATCTCAGAAAATAGCGCCCACGCGCTCCTTCGTTCTCTGCGTTACGACATAACTTCTTCGCCATTATTCTCTAACGCCTTCCAGGATGTCGTTCGCAAAAAATATGTGGAACTTAATCGCATCTTCGCCGATTTGGAGGAATATTTCAAAATGCAAGGCTACCTAACTGGCTCCGGAAGCGCCGCATTTATCCCCATGCCAAATGATTACGACTGCACTGCGTTGCGCTCCTACCTGATGGAAGTTTTGGGCGAAAATGCATTCATCATAGAGGCCCATCCATTGTTGCGCAGAGAATTGTCATAGAAACAAAGCGCGCAAAAATTTGAAAAATAGAAGCAATTTTGCATTTGTTTGGTCCCATAAAGTTGTGGTACGGCTCTTCTCGAAAACAAAAGTACTGCAATTTGCGAGTCCTCGGCGAAGGTTGTTTTGCTAACCATGTGTGCCTTTTCGTGAAAAATTTTAACAGGTAAGACTTTTTTACGAAAAAATAAATCTCGGTAAGTATCTTTGCCGCTTTTACAAGAAAACAAAAATTGTCGACAGAAGGAGTTTTTGCAAATTTTTGTTGACGGATACATTTGTTTCCGTTGGGACAGGTGGGGGCGGAAAT
>JAITFC010000023.1 GCA_031281635.1 Puniceicoccales bacterium
GCCAAACGGTTCTCGTGCAACAGCGCATTGAAACGGCTGAAAAGGTTTACATTCGGCAAATTCCTGCCTTGAGACAGATTGCGCAAGATAATCAGGGCGATTTGTTGCGCACGTTGAAAATTTTGAGAGATGAAAACGACAAATTGAAGCAGCAGATTGTTTTGTGTGCAAGGAAAATTGAGGATTTGCGGGAAGAGTTGGCTGCAAAAGACATGCAACATGCGTCAATGTTGTCTCGGGAAAACGGGAATCAAGCTGAAAGAAATGTTTCAGGCGCTTCGGTCGATGGACTGCGACAGCATATTATCGCTAAAGGAGATACGCTTTCGTCCATTAGCTTGCAATGTTACGGCGTGGCTAGCCGTTGGAAGGAAATTTATGAGGCCAATCGCAATGTTCTTCCCTCTCCTGCGCAGCTAAAAATTGGTCTTTCCCTACGTATTCCCTAGGTTGCGGTGCGGGTCCAGGGAGCCATGGGCTCCCGGGCGGGGTTTGGGGCAGAGCCCCAAATGAATACTATGAAGAAAAATAATTGATAACTTTGTTGAATTCTACACATTCTTCTTATTTGACTGTGCGCATTCGAACAATGCTAGTTAATATGTGCCACCCAATAGCATTTCAAATCCTTTCCTGGTGCGCCAAGCGAGACGATGCAGATTAAAAATTGGCCGAAAATGTGAAGTTATTAACATTTTTTTGTCAATAAGTAGGTTTTTTTGTGGATTTCCAACTGTTTATTAACAGGCTATTGACATGTTGTTGACATTGTTTTGTTAACAACTTTACCCCTTTCAGGCTTGTCTGGGAGCGGTTTCTTTTGAGTTATTAACAAAAAACAGGGGAGCATAATAATAATAGGAAAAAAAGGGGGAAAAGTTATTGCGCCGAAAAATGGCCGTTTCGTCACTTCTCTCAACAACTCCGTTTTTTATTTTTTTTGAAACCACGAGGCCAGTGTGTCAGGCGGGGTAGACTTGTTTTCCTCGGGAGTCCTTTGTCCCGAAGTGCTACGGTTTTTTGTGCTCGGGCAATTGCCGGTGCCGAAAGTGGTCAAGAACGCGCAAAAAGGCCCATGGAACGTCCGTTTCCGCAGCGACATGGGGAGTAAATCATTTTTAAGGGGAAAAGAGCTTCCAGGGGCATTTTTGTGCGTTTTGCGCCAGAGTTACAAATTTACGTCGCCGTGTAAATTTTTCTTGCTCCGGAGGCCGTGTTCTCCAAGAAAGCTGGCGAATGCGGGTGTAGTATAGCGGCAATACGCGAGCTTCCCAAGCTTGAGCGGAGGGTTCAATTCCCTCCACCCGCACCACATGCGCCATGGAACACATCCCCCCCATAGAGAATTTTCGGCGGCGCTACGACGAGCTGGTCGAGCAAATGTCCGATCCGTCGTTTTACGGCAATCGACAGCGGGCGGCGGAAATTTCTCGGGAGAGGCGGCGTTTGGAACAGGTATTGGACGCCCACGGAAAGTGCCAAAAATTGCAAAACAATTTGCGTGAAGTAGAAAATTTTTTGGCGGACGAAGCTCAGGACGAAGAACTTACAGCGTTAGCACGGGAAGAGTTGCCGCAACTGCGCGAAAAATTGGAGCGGGCAGAATTTTTTCTACTTGGACTTATGATTCCCGAAGAGGCGGCAGATTCGAAAAATATTATTGTGGAAATTCGGGCAGGGACGGGCGGTGACGAGGCTTCCATTTTTGCGGGGGACTTGTATCGCATGTATTTGCGTTTTTGCGAGAGTAGTGGCTTTGCGACGGAATCCCTCGGTGCCCATGTTTCCGAATGCGGAGGCTATAAGGAAGTTGTTTTTTCCGTTTCCGGTGAAAATGTTCGTAAAACATTCAAATACGAAAGCGGCGTGCACCGCGTGCAGAGAGTGCCGGTTACCGAGGCCAATGGCCGCATACATACTTCCGCCGCAACGGTTGCGGTCCTCCAAGAAGCGGAAGAGGTGGATGTGTATATCGCTCCAGAAGAACTCGCAATCACGGTTTGTCGGGCCAGCGGACCCGGCGGCCAGGGCGTCAATACCACCGATTCCGCCGTGCAAATCCTTCACAAACCGAGCGGCATGATTGTCATTTGCGCCGACGAAAGGTCTCAGCAAAAAAATCGCGTCAAAGCGATGAAGGTCCTACGCGCTAGATTGTTAGAAAAAAAACAGACGGAAGAACGTGAGAAATATGCCAGTGATCGGCGCAGTCAAGTGGGTTCGGGGGATCGTTCGGAGCGCATCAGGACGTATAATTTTCCGCAGAGCCGCCTGACGGATCATCGCATCGGACTTACCTTGTACAGTTTACCGCAAATAATGGAAGGAAATCTCGGCGAAGTCATTGGCGCGTTGCAAAATGCTGCGTTGAAGACGCAAATTTCAGCTCTGTTGCAAGCGTCCCATTAGCCTTTGGTCCGGACCCGCTCGTGCACGTACGGGCGGCGGCGAGTCGATTTGCGTCAGCAACTAATTCTTTCAGAAACATCTTGCTTTTTCTCTTTTTTTTTTTTTTATTAGGCGCGTAGGGGGGTTAGCTCAGTTGGTTAGAGCATCAGCATGACACGCTGGGGGCCGCTGGTTCGAGTCCAGTACCTCCCACCAGATTCTCAGTGCGGCTTTGCGAAGGGTAGAAATAATTTAATGAAAGAATTTCTAGTGTGATCTTGGCGTGCTTTAGGCGAAAAAAGTGGATTGTAAAAGGTGGCATTCTTTGGTGCAAAAACCTATCAGGCATTAAAATATTTGCGAATAATTTGCAAATTTGATTGCAAAAGTCCTTCATGCCGTTGCAATAGCAGCGTCGCATGAGGTGGTACGGATACATTGGGGGAGTGCTGTGGGTCGGTTTCGGTCTTTTGCAAACCGGTTGCGCAAGTTTTGGGCGGTCCAGTCATAGAAAGGTGTGCGTGGATTCGGCGCCGGCCTATTCGCGGAGTGCCCGACTTGGGGATGGAGACGAACTTGCCCAGGAGTACTTGCGCACGCGACCGCGGAGACCGGAGCATTTGTTAACTTACGAGTCCTACGTGGCGGTGAGAGGGGATAGTTACTGGCTGATTGCGAAGAGGTTCAACATTTCTCTCGAAGATCTTTTGAACGCCAACGGTGCGACAAAGACAGACATCCTGCGCATCGGTCAAGAGGTGCAAATTCCTGTGCGTAAATCAGTTTCCGTATCCTTCACAAACCATGTCGTCCGTCGAGGAGAGACGCTTTCGTCCATCGCCCGCGAATATTCCACGTCGGTGGCGGAGTTGCGCGGTGCCAATGAGTTGCCCGACGACCAATTGCGTGTCGGACAGCAAATTGTTATCCCCGTGGGTAACGCCGTAACCGTTGGTTCATTAGCAACTTCTCAAAAATCAGCGGCTGGGCATGAGACGTGCGAGTATGTCGTTCGCCGGGGAGACACTTTATCCCGCATTGCCGCTGAGAATGGTATGAGTACAAAGGAGTTAATCGCACTTAACGGCATCAAAGAGCCGAACCACATTCGCGAAGGACAACGTCTAATCGTGCGAAATAATCCGGCGCAGCAGGCGAGTACGGTGGAACTTCCAAAAAAAGCAGCGGGAACTGCCCAGATAAATAGCAAACAGCCCGCAGCAAAGCGCTTCGATGATGATCTCCTCGGGCTGTTCGACGACGGCGAATTGTTCAATGTTTCCAATTAGGGCTTCCATGGTTCCGGTGACGCGCGAAATGTTCTACGGAAAGTAGGACACCACGACGAACGTTTTGCGGAGCCGCCCGTGCAGGTCTGGGAGAATTCCCCAATAAAGTTTGGGAAAATGATTTAAAAAAGGCTTGACAGTCCATTTTTTGCCAGCGATGGTCCTCACGCAGGCTGGAGCAGCTTGGTAGCTCGTCAGGCTCATAACCTGAAGGTCGTTGGTTCAAATCCAACGCCTGCACCCAAAAATTTTGAGTCTAGTGGCCGTTTCCGGAGGGAGACGGCCAAATTTGTTGCAAAATTCTGACGAAAAATCTCGCCTGTGTCCAAGGATGTGGCTACTTGGACCTGTGGCGTGGTTCCAGGATGAGCAGAGGTCTTCCCAATGTTCCAGAAGTGAAAATCCAACAAAGGGGAGACGTATGGGCGTAATCTTGAAAAAGGGCCGTGATGGGCAACCGAGGCGAACATGGTATGGAGTCTATGAGCTAAAGGGCCGACGGCATGAGGTGAATCTTGGCATCGTAATCGGAGGAATCCCGCCAAAAACTTTGCGTGATTTCGGCGATATCGCCTTCGAGCGATCACGGGTGAAAGCACAGGAGAAGCTGAATGCCATTGTCGACGAAGCGAAAACGGCAAAACACGCTGAAAGGATTTTGGAGCGACTCTATGAGCATAAAACTGGCGATGCACCACCCAGTGTCCCACTGCATGAGTTGATCGAAAGGTGGAAACAGATTCCACGTGGTAAGCAGCTTTGCGAACAATATGTGGCCGTATGTTCAGCAACCCTGCGGCGATTTTTGAAGTCCATTTCAGAGATAAACGCCAATGTTATCGATCTTACTGAGGTTACCCTTCCGATGATCACGGCTTTCCTAGAGGCCGAGGAACGGCGCGGAGTGGCTCCGAAAACGTACAATGCCTCCATCACTTTGCTGAAAACGATGTGGAAAAACCTCTTGCCAGGATTTCCCAATCCACTGTTGAAGATTCCTTCCAAAAAGGCGGATACGCGGTTTCGGCGACCATGCTCCGAAGATCAACTACAAAAAATTCTCGTAGCCGCTCAGAACGATCTATTCATCTACCCAATCATTGTGACCGGGATGTGCACCGCCATGCGTCGTGGTGACTGTTGTGGATTGCGTTGGAATGATGTGGACATGCAAGGTGGTTTCATCTCGGTTGTGACGGCAAAAAATAGGGCACGCGTAGAAATCCCTATTTGGCCACTGTTTTCCGAAGTACTAAAACTGGCCGCCAAGGAAAAAATTGATGAATTCGTCTTTTCAAAGCAGGCGGCAATGTATCGTAGGAATCCCGACGGTATCACTATGCGTGTAAAAAAGATACTGCGGCAGGCTGGTATTCTCGCAGAAGACAGCTGCAATGTGGGGCCGAGGCTGCGAAATGCATCAGCCTACGATTTTCACTCTTTTCGTGTAACTTGGGTAACACTGGCCCTATCGAGTGGAGTCCCCATCGAACTTGTCCGCCGCGTTACGGGACATTCAACGGTGGAAGTGGTACTGAGACATTACCATCAACCAGAACGAGATCATTTTCGCCGTGTTCTGGAAGATAAAATGCCGGCATTCATGGCGGCAAGGTTGAATGGCTCGGCTGCCATAGACGATGCCATAGGGCGTTTAAAGGAACTAATCGTCGACTTGGATCGAAATAACTTTTCCCAGAGAAGGGGGCAAATTCTTGAAATAGTGAGGTAAATGAAATGGAACTACCAGATGGATATGGGTCGCCAGAATGGAATCGGTATATCGTGGCCAACGTAATCTATAAAAGTACGAAATCGGGTCATTACAGCAATGGTCGTGCCGTAATTTCTACGGCTGAAAATGTACATCAGTGCATGATAGATGAATGTCTATCGATGCCAGCGCATGAGATTGAAATAATACTCCATGATTTTGAGAAAAACAAACTAGTTGAAGTTAAGGGAATACAGCGCTATTCTGGTCATTTTACCGCTATCGTCGACATCATAAGTTTGG
>JAITFC010000034.1 GCA_031281635.1 Puniceicoccales bacterium
TTTCCGTGGCTGTGGAAAATCACGCAAAAAAATTCCGTTTCGGTATCGTCCGGGAATTTGCGGGGCATGGAATTGGCCGGGAAATGCACGAGAATCCGCACATTCCAAATTGGGGAAAAAAAAGTGATGGGCCACTGCTGCGTGCGGGAATGACGCTTGCCATCGAGCCGATGTTTCTACTGGGCGGGGAGCAATTGCGCTGCGACGATGATGGGTGGACGGTGCGGACTGCCGATAGGAAATGTGCTGTCCACTGGGAACACACAATTCTTGTAACAAAAAATTCGCCTGAAGTCTTGACACGGCTAAAAAAATAGTTTCAGAAGGAATTGACGGTCGACGAAATGACACGAAGGATAGGGAGAAAGTAAGAACATGCCGCGGATATTCGGAATTGACATCCCCAAGAGGAAGAAGGTAGCCTACGCCCTGCGCTACATTTATGGCATCGGGCCTTCGCGCGCCAATGTCATTGTGGCTGAGGCTGGATTTAGCGACTCCATGCGCTCCGATGAATTGACGGAACAGGACGTCAACAGAATCATGGCGATTTGCGTTGAAAAGGGTTTCAAGGTTGAAGGTGACTTGCGCAGAGACGTGATTGCGGACATTAAGCGATTGCAAAACATCAAGTGCTATCGTGGCATACGTCATTACAAAGGGCTTCCGGTTCGTGGGCAAAGGACATCGACCAACGCGAGGACGCGGAAAGGCGCGAGGAAGACAATTGGCGTTGTGCGCAAGAAGGACTAACTTCGCGAACTGGTTAAGAGAGAGTGATTTTCATGGGAAGTGAAGTAACAAAGGTTATGCCGGCGAAGGGTGATGCGGACAATGTGAGACCCGATGGTGATATGCCGAGCACTGGTGATGCCGGCGGCGGTTCGAAGGAGGGGCGTTTGCAGCATTTGACGGCTGCGGACTTGCTCCAGGGAGAGCTTGGAGCCGATGTGAAGATCCGCCGCGCCAAGAAGAGCAAAAATGTGTCTATGGGCGTTTGTCACATATTTGCGACATTCAACAACACGAAGGTGTCTATTTCCGATAAAAACGGGAACACGGTTTCCTGGTCGAGCGCGGGGAAGAGCAATTTCCGCGGATCTAGAAAGTCGACTGCCTACGCTGCGCAAGTTGCCGTCCAGGACGCTGCACGAGTGGCTATGTCTCACGGCTTGAAGGAAGTAGACGTCCATCTCAAAGGGCCCGGCCCCGGTCGCGATGCGGCTGTGCGCACACTGCAGTCATTAGGGTTGCAAGTGAATAGCATTGTGGATGTTACGCCGATTCCACATAACGGTTGCCGCCCTAAGAAGCCGCGAAGAGCCTAATTTTTTATAACTCCAAATACGGGAAAAATCGATATGTCACGCTACACAGGTCCAAAAACTCGCATCAATCGTCGTTTTAATATGGCATTGTTTCCGCCAAACAAAGCATTTGAGCGCCGTTCGTATCTGCCTGGCATTCACGGTCCGCGCTTACGTCGCAAGGTCACGGATTATGGGATCGGTCTCAATGAAAAGCAGAAAGCACGCTATCTCTACGGCCTCACGGAAAAACAATTTCAACTTGTTTTTGCTCGGGCGAAACGTGCAAAAGGTGTTACGGGCGACGTATTTCTGCAAATGCTTGAGATGCGCTTGGATAGCGTGATTTATTTGGCGGGATTCACAAAAACGCGGAGGGCGGCTCGGCAAATCGTCAATCACGGGCACGTCAGTGTCAACAATCACAAGGTGGATATTGCGAGTTATTTATGCCGTGCGGGGGATTGCATAGGCGTGCGGCAGACTGATATTTCGAGGCACCTGATAATGCGTAATTTGGAGGATACGCGCTATCGGGCCATTCCAACCTGGTTGCAAACTGATTCGGCCGCATTGACTTGTACGGTCCTTCGTGCGCCGACTCGTGAGGAAATTGGGCACAATATTAATGAGCGGGTGATTGTCGAATTTTACAGCCGGTAGAAAGGGCATAATGACGAGGATTTTGGGAAAATTTGAGCTGCCCACGAGGGTTGCGAAAGTGGAAAGTAGTGCGACGAAGACGTTTGCGGCTTTTGTTATTGAGCCGTTTGAATCGGGTTTTGGGCACAGCATTGGGAACACATTGCGTCGCTTACTGTTGGGGGCCATCGAAGGAACGGCGCTGACAAATGTGCGCATTGCGGATGTGCAGCATGAATTTCAGACAATTCCGGACGTCGTCGAGGATGTATCCGAAATCTTGCTGAACTTGAAGAAGGTCCTTTTTTGTTCACAATCTCGTTCCGTACAGTCACTTACACTCAATGTGTCTGGCAAAGAAGTGGTGAAGGCCAAGGACATACATGTCTCAGATGGCGTAGAGATTTTGAATCCGGAGCATATTCTGTTCCATACGAATGGGAATGTGCACTTTTTTGCGGAACTGCTGCTCAACCGTGGCCGTGGCTACCGGCTTGCCGAAGAAAATGAAAAATTGGACAACGTCGAAGGCGGAATTGCTTTGGACTCGTCGTTTAGCCCGGTGCGTTTGGTGAATTACAGCGTGGAAAATGCACGCGTTGGGCAGATGACCGACTTTGATCGACTCACTTTGGAAATCTCGACGGATGGTCGCGTTACGCCAGAAGATGCTCTCGCGGAAGCTGTTGCTATTTTACGTCTACACCTCTCCGTGTTCGATCATTTGATCAGTGAAGATGTAGCGTTTGAGCACGCAGAGCAAAATGTGGCCGGTGATCAAAATCGTCTGCAAAAGCTTTTGTCAATGAGCGTCAATGAGATAGAGCTTTCTGTGCGAGCAGCGAATTGCCTAAATAATGCCAACATCTTGACCGTTGGAGAATTAGCGTCGAAGAATGAGGCGGAAATGCTGCGCTATCGCAATTTCGGAAAGAAATCGCTCACGGAGATCAAGGAGCGCCTTGAGGAGCTGGGCCTGTCGCTCGGTATGAAAGTTGATGAATTTCTATAAGTTTTTCTTTGTAAGGAGTTGCGAAAATGCGTCACGGAAAACATTCCCAACAA
>JAITFC010000035.1 GCA_031281635.1 Puniceicoccales bacterium
GCGGGCTCTGCGGCACAGGAAAGGCAAAACGGCGCACATTCGGACAATGGCAGAATTTCGGGAGTTTTTTAGCGGAGGGAATGGTTTTGCGGAGACCTATTTTTGCGGCGATGGCGCCATCGAAAGACAGATGAAAGAGGAATTTTCCGTCACAACGCGCTGCATCCCACTGGCATCGAAAGACGACATCGGCCCCTGTTTTTGCGATCCGTCTCGTTCTGGACCGGTAACCATTTGGGCGCGATCCTATTAGCATTTTTCGAGTGCCGTCCCAGCCAGGTTTGTGGCAACCAATCTTCGGAAAAAGGATTTCGTGGCTCATGTAATCGTTTGTTTATAATTCATTTAAAGCTTTAAAAAAAATGTTTCATCTTGCGGGAGAACTGCTTTGACTGAAAAAAATGTAAAGATAAACGCAGTTATTTGACACACCTATGCAAGTTGTGGAGGATGCACGCGATGACGGAAAAAAGCATTGCGCCGTTTGTGTTAGTGATAGACGACGATGGTGATTTCGTCGCCGGGATTGTGCGACATTTTTTGGCCTCTAATGTGGGGGCCATTGGGGCACTTTCCTTGAGGGAAGCAAGTCGCATTTTGGCGGATCATTTCGTTAATATGATGGTCCTCAATATTGACGTGCAGGGTCACTCCGGCCTTGAGTTCCTGGAGCAGCTGCACAGCAATGGCCAGCATATTCCAGCGATTTTCATTGCGGACAGGCATTCGCAGACGGATCGATTGCGGGCCCTTGCCATTGGCGATGATATTTTGCAGAAGCCGCTGCATGTAAAGGAGTTGATTGCCCGCGTTCATGCTATTTTGCGGCGCGCGGAAACCTCTCGCGATTGGCATCTGACGGAAAATGCAACGCTCAACGATGGACCCTTTGAGTTTTGCGGTGCCGTCGTGTACCCCAATGACTTGCGCGTCGTTTTTCCCGATGGGACCGTGGAGATGATCGGAAAGAAGGAGGTGGGGCTAATGTCCGTTTTTGCCGCAACGCCGGGAGCGATTCTTTCGCGCAAGGATATCATTCACCGTGTGTGGGGTTTGCACGCTAACATTCGCAGCCGTTCGCTGGATCAGTATGTGGTGCGCATTCGCCAACTGTTTCGGCGAAATGGTTGTGCCGCAATTGATTTTTTGCGTACGGTGCATGGCGTCGGCTATCTCTGCGCGAAGGCGGAGGCGGAGAATTGCATGCCCGCAAGGGTCGGCGCGCGAGCGAAGGAAGTGCCCGTTGAAAATTCATGAAATTTTTTCTTGACTTTTCTCTCCTTTCTGCCCGAATGGGTGCGACTTCTGGGGGAAGTCGAGTTCTTCCACACGCATTCTTCTCCTGACATTACTCATCAGGGGCCTGCAGTCCCGCGCAAAGGAGTAGTCAAATGGCAGTTCCGGAGGCGAGAGGAATGGTCCCACCTGTACATAAAACAGGCACGAAATGCACCGCGAAGAAACGCTCCATCCGGAAGTTTCTATTAGGCTCATTATAAAATTCCTAAAATTTAGTTTTCGAAGCCACTGCCCGGTCGATCTTTGGGACTTTTGCAATGGGCTTAGCGTGTTGTTAATCCAAACTTTTGTGAGATTTTAATCTAACGATCGCAGAGTGACTTAGATAATTGATCATTCGAAATTTTGAAAATGTTTCCGAGTCGGCATAATTTCCATTGACTTCTGGAAAAATTTCACATATGAAAACGTCCTATGGATATTAGGAGATTTCGCAGCGCAGAGGATCTAAAGACGCACTATTTACGCCTCGATGGAACTTTAGTGCCAAAAACTTTTTTAGAGAAAATCAAAACGCGTTTTATTTCTATTTTCAAAAAAAATCCACAAACGGAGGCTCTCGAGCTTTATGCGCAGAAGATTTCGGACGAAGCCACGGCATTGCGCACGCAGTTGGACTGTTGGCAAACTCAAATTAACTTAGGTCATAGTCTGTACGTTAATTCGGAAGAAATGCAGCAACTGCAAGATCAATTGCAGCAATTGCAGGAAACACATGATGCGCTGTTCGATTTTGCAGTAAATAAAGAAAAAGAAGCGCAGCAAGTTTCGCGCTGGCGGTGGGTTCTCTACGTGACCGGACGAATTTCCATGAGCTTCTTATCTACTCCAATAATTGCCGTATTGCATGTCATTATATTCCCATCTACATTAATCGCTTCTGTGTGTAGAAATGTTGTGTCATTTTTTTTCAAAAACACTGGCGTGTCAGAACAGATATCGCTATCACTATCCGCCATAGAGCGCTCACAAGTATGCGTTGAAACGCTCGCAATGCCGCTCCTATGCGATTTTTCGCTAACTAAATACTTATGGAAATTCTTCATAAATAATGGCACCATGTATGAAGACGGCGCCAAAATGCAACATGTGAGGTTGGAGTTGCAATGCTTATGTTATGCTTTGCCGAAACTTCAGTGGCCGAAATTGAGTAACATAAAAGGTGTGGGATCGGCAATATGTGCAGCATTCATATGTCTTGCTAAGGTGGCAATCGAATTTTGTGTGTTCATTCAAATCTTCGAGAGTTATGCCATGGAGCGCTTTTATGGCGGCCGTGGTCTTGTTAAACGCATATTTACCATGCCGGATTTACACGAATCAAAGCCAATTCACTATGCGAGCAAATTGCCCGCAGAATGTTTCCGTCCACAAAAAATAAGTACATCATGGGTGAGAAATTGGATGAAAGCACTGCAGAGTAAATCTGGAAAATACCATCGCATACCAGATTACCTTGGAAAAAATGTTGGAGATGTGGTGACGTGGGCACTTCTAATGCATCCGAACAAAGATTCGCTGTCGCCAATTGATTATCTTGCCCTTCCAATATGTGGTGATGCTTTGGATAAGCATATACGCTGTGCCGATCTCGCAGCGGCATTGAGGGCACTAAAAGAAATTGGTGGCAGTTTGGCTGCGCGGCAAGCGGCATTGCGGGTGAATCAATTTGGCACATGCCCCCTGCTTTTTTTGCTAGCCGGTGCAACTTTGCGAGATCCCTACAGTGGGCATCCCTTTGAAGATGTATATTGCCAAGATATGCTGAGAGAATATTTTCCGGAACTGTTTGCTAACAAAGGTCTTGGAACCCCGGACATCGTTAGAATTATATTTGAGCGCAATCAAACGGGTGGTACCCATTTCGACATAATGTCTGTGGCAGCCGTCATGAAAATTTTACCAGAAAAAAGCGCGAAATTTTTTGCGGCCGAGCACATTGCCCAAAAATTTTGCCAGAATCCGCAGTTACTTGCGGGCCATAGTCGAAGAGCAGCGCAAGAAAAGTTCGAAGAACTGTGTCGCGCCTGTGGTCTTCAATGTGATGGTGAAGATCTTCGCAGAAATCTACTGGCGTACGTGATCGAAAGAGAATTAACCCTGTCCGATCCGCAAAATACCCATTTTGTGACGGTGCGCAGAGGCATCAATGCCGTCTGCGAACTCGTTGCCCGGGAAATGGCGCACGATCCATTTGACGTAGAAGAAACTTGGCAAGATTTCAAGAGTGTATTCGTAGGGCGAAGAGAGGAACTCGCTGCAGAGAGCGGGGGAATAGAAGTGGCCTTGCGAGAACTCGCGGCACAACTGCATCCAAATGCGGAACAAATTGCAGCATTGCGTACCCAATTGGATGTGGCGCGTGGACAGATTGAAACGGAAGAAAAAGTCATGCGCGCTCTGGCGCGCATTGAGCAGAGCGGTGCCAGTGTACCACTCGCGCGTGACGGATCGACGGACGCAGTACTTTCCTACCCGGCTACAGTCAAAGAAATATATTGCCGCCTATGGCACTTCA
>JAITFC010000047.1 GCA_031281635.1 Puniceicoccales bacterium
CCGCTCCTGCGCCAAAACCAGCACCTGCACCTGCTCCATCTCCGGCACCTGCACCTGCTCCATCTCCGGCACCTGCTCCAGCATCAGCTCCAGCTCCGGCTCCTGCTCCTGCTCCAGCACCTGCTCCAGCACCGGCACCTGCTCCGGCTCCCGCTCCTGCGCCAAAACCAGCACCTGCACCTGCTCCATCTCCGGCACCTGCACCTGCTCCATCTCCGGCACCTGCACCAGCATCAGCTCCAGCTCCTGCTCCTGCACCTGCTCCAGTTCCTGCACCAGAACCTGCACCAGAACCTGCTCCTCCTCCGGCACCAGCACCTGCTCCTCCTCCGGCTCCCGCTCCCGCTCCAGCACCGGCACCATCTCCGGCACCTGTGCCAGTGCCAGATCCAGATCCAGTGCCAGATCCGGCTCCCGCACCGGCACCAGCAACAGCGCCGGCAGTAACGCCGTCGCCAACGAAAAGATATCTTTTTAAGAGACCGGTATCACGTTTTACTGCTTGTATACTGCTTCCACCAGTGACACTCATATTATCCGTCATTGCTTTCGCTGTGGGGCTTGTCACGGGGCTCGTAGCCACCATCATTGCTGCGATTGTCTGTTTGGGAAGCAGAAATGGGGCAAAAGGAGTCCTGATAGTTGGTTGGTTAACTTTCCTGTGCTCCTACGAAATATGGAATATGCTGGGCAATACGATTGCTCAATCTCGGAATATGAAACAGCTTCGTCGGGACTACTACACCAACGCAGAATATGTTTTCCGGGATACTTCTAACGTGCAAAAATACCTTGCTCTTCTATATGACAATCCTGGCTGTCGTGCTGAAGTCTTATCTCATGACTATCGCGAACGAACATGTCATTTGCTTGAGAATATTATTAACATGATCGGACATGGGGATTATACTCCAAACCCTCATGAGATTAAATTAATGAGGCGTATGATAAGCAAGCTTTACCAGTTTCCTTGGAGATATGATCACATTCTTCAGGAGTGTGCAAACAGGCTTAACGTCCAAGGAATGCCATAAAGCTGGCTAGGATTACGTTTGTTTATGAAACATATATCGGCACAAATAATTGATGCTATGAGCAAGTTTTTGTGTTCCTAGGTAATGCAGCATGGACTGAGTTCGGGATCCAGTATTTCCTTTTCGCGAAGAGCTCCGAGGCGCAACTCCATGCCAAAAGCTTCCCCGGATGGGGAGCTTTTTAGCTCTATGTTCTGACGTTTACAGGGCTTTGGAGATTTGCAGATGACAGCTAATGCCCTCTCTCGTACCGGCATAACCTTTTAGTCCCAAATCGACGGCGAGATTGCTTGGGCCCGACGGTCGCCAGGTTAATTGCAATTCACCGGTGGCGCTGTTGCCTCTAAGTGAAGATATGGGAAGAGGATATCCGCACACCGTTGCCTGAGATTTCCCATCTAGCTCCCGCTCCAAGGCCGCTGCCAGGCTCAGAGAAAAATTTTTCCATTTTGCACTGGAAACGCCCACACCGAGATGAAGCCGAGTAGAATCGACGGCATCAAAGGTCACTGCGTCATCGTTGAGTTGCACCTGGCCACCGGAACGATGCGACCAGAGGCATTTTGCAGCGAAATCACAGGCCAGGGCGGAACTTTTCATGACCTTATATCCAATTGCTAAATGCCCACCGCAGATGAAGTTAGAGATTTTGTGATCGGCGCGGCGTTCTCCGTCAACCAAATCCGCACTTTCCCAATCTCCAGCCAGTCCTCCGAGCCTGCAAGAACCCTCCCAATAGGCGTGACCTCTGGAACTCGCGTCGAAATCCATGCGCAAAACGGTTCCGAGGACGTAGCTGTGGCAGTGTCCTTGGCCGGCGATTTTTTCTGCCGCGTACTCGTCCTCCGCATATTCATTGCTGGCAGCACCATTTTCACTGCTATAGCGCTCTATGCCACAGTCAAAAAATTCCCCAAAGCGCAGTTGGCCTATGGTCAGTTGGGATTCGGCCAGTACTCCACCGGAGAAAATGCATGCGCGCGATTTCAGCGAAGCATCGGTGCCCGTTTCGTAGGTGCTACGATCGGCGGAGCAGGGAACCAAAAATGGCCGCCATAGCAATTTCTTTTCCGCACATGCGTCCCCTTGACATGCTTCGCAATTCCTGGCAAGGGCCCTGGAAGACCACTTCACGGCCGTTTTTTGTGAATTTCGACAACAACATAATGGCAAAAACTCTCCGCGCACCAGTGTGGCAGTGGTTTCTTCGCCATAATTCACCAGCAGCAACCCGGCCAAATAGCTGTTCGTTAGAGCCTGCATTGACGGCGAAACAACGGCCTTGTCTTTCAGTATGTTAACGTCATCTTCTAGATCGTTAATACGCTTGTGCGCCTTGAGTGCCGTTTTGCGATTCTTCTCGGTGTCTTCTATGCATCTCTTCAAGCGTTCGTCAATGGCTAGAGTTGCAATTAAGTCTGTGTCATTAATTGAAATGTCGAACAGATAACTTTCAGTCACTGTGACGCCAAATGCCGGGTGTTCGATGAGATGGGCTGGAACGGTTTTTTTGGCAATGTTTCCGCTAATTTTTGCCGCTTTCAGGAGAACAATGTTGTCATCAATTTCCAAAGGAAGACCGCCTTTTGCCACATCGAGTCTGATGCGAGTTGTATCAGCATCAAAAATTACTTCTCCCTGGGTCGAGAATAAAACGTCATCAACAGTTACGTTTGATGGAATTACGAAATGCAATGTGCCATGCAAATTGAGTGTTTTCGCGTTGATCGCGCTGATACTGGTATCGCCATATGCGAGGAAACCGGCAATTACTCTGCTGGGATTGTTTTTGTTAAAAGTTCCATCCTCTTCTTCCAACTTATATGTGCGCTGTTCCTGCGCATAGGCAATGCGCAATGTGGCTTCGTGGTTCAGTGTGAATGTGCTATTTCGACCTGTATTCATATTGCTATCTGCGCCGAATATTGCTCCATTATGCAGAGCTATGGTGCCGTTGCTTACGGTGGCATCTGCGAAATTCATTTCCGATTGATGCTTGTCAAATAATATCGTTCCAGTCTGCCTCGCCGCCCACTGTCCCAAGTTATCAATTTCTGGATCACCACCGGACGGCGATTCCGTCGCTCCGTTAATGCGGATTGCGAGATTTGGATAAGCCACATTACTACTTATTGGATCGTAGAACCGCATGACATAATTGTCGAACGCTGATAGTGTGACGGTTGCACCATCGTCAACATTTCCGAAATATATCGCATTACTGATCCCCGATTCCGAATCTGCATCATAGGAACACAGGTTTCCCTGGAAAATTGTGTCGCCAAATGCCGCATAGATATTTGCTGATTTGCCGATATATATTGCACCACCATCAGTCGCTCCATTGCGCAAAAAAAGTGTGTCGCCATTGTTGCTCCCTTGGCTTGTCGCATATGCATCCAGTGCATCGCGCTGACATTCCCAACTCCCACTCACGGCGACAGCGCCACCACTACCTCCTGCTATATTCCATGTGAACGTTACGTCATTCATAGTACCACTAAACCCGCCGGACGCATATATGGCACCTCCATCTCCGCCTGCGTCATTACAGGAGAATTTCGACTTATTCATGTTTGCATTGAACGTATTGCTGGCATATATTGCTCCACCACTACCAGTTATTGCATCATTCAATATGAACGTTACGTCATCCATAGTACCACTAAACCCGCCGGACGCATATATGGCACCTCCATCTCCGCCTGCGTCATTATAGGAGAATTCCGACTTATTCATGTTTGCATTGAACATATTGTTGGCATATATTGCTCCACCACGACCTCCTGCTATATTCCATGTGAACGTTACGTCATTCATAGTACCACTAAACTCGCCGGATGCATATATTGCTCCACCACGACCAGCTGCTGCTGTATTATATGTGAACGTTACGTCGTTCATGTCATCACACTTAAACGCTTCACGCATATATATCGCACCACCATGTACGCCTGCTTCATTTAATTCGAATGTGACATGCTTCATCCTCTTGTTGTCAAAATTTTTGACATTCATCGCCCCGCCATTGTTTTGTGCTGTATTTGAACCAAACAATACACGCTCGATGTCGCCTAGAAAATCGCGATACGCATATATTGCAGCGCCATTACCCGCACTATTCACATTGCTTGTGAATTCTGAATCAAGAACGGGTCCGGAAATATAATTGGTATATAGTGCTGCGCCGTTACCCGTTGTCTTGTTTGCATTATCAAAGCACAGTCGCTCGACGCCAGCGAAAATGCAGTCGCTATTAGTATTGTTGAATTGGAAGATTGAAGAACTGTAACGGCCATCTAAGTGTGTGGTAATTTTTCCGAGGCGCAATGGCGCACCGAGTAGACTCCAGTCCGAATCGATTTGAGATGCTACGTCTATGAAATCATACGTGCCCGCTGCGAACTGTACGGTCTTTGTTGCGACGTCTTTAGAAGGAAGGCTCGACCAGTTGCTCACGCTGGCTCCCTGAGCCACTCGCGCGCAACATAGTGCCACAGCCGCTATGATATGGGAAAAAAACGTGCACGCTTTCTGTCTGTGCCTCCTGTCTGTGCCTCCTGTCTGTGCCTGTCCATTTTCATATTTTATTTAAAAATTTCACACAATGCAAGAAATTTTTCAAAAAACTCCAAAAATTTTTCCCGCAGCTTACACCACACCGAACGGAAGAAAGTCATCGACGTGCGATTCAGGCATTTCGGGTACTTTTTCTTCAAAGAGGATCTGCAGAAAAATTTTGCAGGCGGCGTAGCAGGCTCTTTCCGATATGAGGGTTCGCTGGTAGGCGTAGCTGGAAAAATCCAGGCGTTGGACGAGGAGGCGCGTGGGAGTTTTGAAGGCAACCCACACCAATCCAACCGGTTGCGAGGCTGAGCTGTGATAGCGTGAATCGACGCCGACGATGCCGATGGAAAAATGCGATCCGAGTCGAGAACCAATTCCTTCGACCATGGCGCGGGCAACTTCCCCGCTGGCGATGGTAAAATTTTCCAGAAGAACTTCCGGCACATCGAGCAGCGTTGACAGAGATTTTTCGCCCACGGTGATCGTCGCTCCGGCAAAAACCGACGCCACATCGGGTTCATTGAACCAGAGGTTCGCCAGCATCCCACCGGTCATGGATTCCGCTATGGCAATGAGTTGGCGGCGGCGGCGTAAAATGGCACAGCTCATGGAGATGAGCGAATAGATATCCTCCCTCCCTCCCTGAAACGCGTAATGGGCTTCGGTAAAAGATCCATCAATCGCATTTACTCCGGCCATTTTTTCCTCTTGACAGAGGCAGCAAGATCATTTGCATGCCAAAGTCAAAGCGAAAATGTTTTGTCGAGGGGGCGTATGGATTCGATTCCGCGAGGCAGGACAGGGCCGCATGCCGGAGATGGGTGGTTTGCTCCGTTAAAAATCTGCCCAAATGTCAGTAAATGGCAAAAACAAAATCATTCGCGGTGTCGCATTCGGTCGCAAGGCCGTTCGCGTCGCTGCCTAAGATGCCATTCTTTGCAATGGCGCGGAAGGAAGTCGTTATCTGTCCGATTTCCTCTCCGTCGGTTGACAGGTTAGGTTACGCGCTCGTGCGGATGTGTAACTGAAATAATTCGCACTCGCAGGATGGACTTGCGCCGCAACAAGGTCTTACTGTTAAATCAAAAGCGCGGCTAAGCATGTAGACGCATTGTTCGAGAGCGAGGAAGACGTGGGTTCAACTCCCACCGCCTCCACCATGGTTTTTTCCGGGAGAACACGCTCTTGCGGTGGAAGAATCACTGAATTTTTTTGCGCGGTCGTCAAATGCGGCGTCTTTTGGACAGTAAAAATTGGCGGGCAAGGTCCAAAATGGACGAAGAGTTATCGTTAAATAATTGGACTGCAACATATTGACCATCTCGGAGATCGTTTATATCTCGTAAAAAAAATAACCGCATTTTTTTCTCGACAATGTCCCAATTATTTTTGTAATTGTTCCCAGCCGGAGGCGGCGTCCCTTCGTGGTGTTTATGCGGGGGCTCCCTGCGGCTCGATGTGCGAAATGGAGAAGGCGTTGGCGCTCCACTGGCTGCCGGTGAATGTATCGGCACAGTGAGTTGCACGTTTTTTTCCCTGTGTTTGTGCGCGCACGATGTTTGAGGAGATGTAATATGCCAGAATTTATGGATGTGGATGACGGAGGAACGCCATCAAAATTGAATTCCAATGCGTCGGGCCAGGGACCACGGAGAAGACGACGCAACCCAATCGCGGGAAATAGTCAGGGAACAGAGTGTAAAGTCATGCGACAGAGAATTGGACCATGCGATGTCCCTGCCAGTGCCACAAAAGATGCAGACGAATCGCAAAAAGACAGTTCCACGCATGTCTGTGCCAGTGAAAATCAGGGTCGCAGCGGAAAGTATTCAACGGCAGTCATGGGCGACGAGTGTCCGAGAGGCGATTGTGCGCGGGAACGACCCGATGACCGAAAATTTGTCCCAAGACACAAAAATTTTGAAAAGCCCCGTGACCAGAACGGTGAGGACCGGAAGTGTTCTGGCCGATGCTGCAAGTGCTGCGGTTTTTTTCGAAAAATCATGCGTATACTTTGGCCATTCGGACGAAAGCCGACGGAGCAGCATCCGCAAAATGGCGAACGGCGCTATGGGAATGGTCGCCGCGGCCGTGGACACGGCCGCGGCCGCTATCAGCGCATGCGCTAATATTCGGCACCTGCCGTTTGAAGAATGGCGATGACCGCGGGCCGCGAAACGGTTGCATTGCGCGCTGTCTTCGGCGCAATTATTTTGCTAGACTTTTTTCAGAGCTCCTAAAACTCAACCTTTCAAGCCACTTGTCGGACTGTTTTTAGGTTGTTTTCGGGAGTTTTGAAAAATGTCTGCTGTAGTCGCCGAAATGACGCTGTGGTGAAATACGGTCCAAAGTGGGCCGGTCATATTGTCCCCGAGTCTTTTGCACGCGTTAGCCGCTGTTGGCTACTCAAATGTCTCCATGAGACAGGTGTTTCGTCTCTTTGTCTTGCGGTACGCTAAACAAATCTTCTAGAGGAGACAGATCTATGGGAATTATTCCACACGCAGGCGCCGCCAACGCACCGAATCAGAAAAGGAATTCACGACTCTAAAAAGAGCGTCAGAACACTAGGAGCGGGGTATTCACGGAAAAAAATGTCGCTCGAAGTCGCTTGGACTATTTTCTGCGCTTTTTACTTGCTTTGCCGCGCGCAAGAATCTTAGTTCAACGGCAAGAGTACATGGCATCACAATTGGGAAATATTCATTTACATTCCGTCGAAGAATTGGCGAATGCTTTGGCCGATGGGACAATTTGCTGCGTGGACCTCATGGAAGCGCTTCTGAAGCGTACTGCGGCACTGGATAAACGTCTACACGCATTCATTTCCTACGATGCGGAGGATGCATTGCGTCAGGCGCGAGAGTCCGACGCGCGGAGAAAAGCCGGGAAAATGCTGAGTCGCTGGGATGGTATTCCCATCTCCATCAAAGATATCATTGCAGTGAAGGGCCAGCCACTTAGCTGTGCTAGCCGAATGCTCGGGAACTATGTCAGTCCCTACGACGCCACCGTGATTGCCAAGTTGCGTGCTGCCGGAGCAATTGTTTGGGGTAGAACAAATTTGGATGAATTCGCCATGGGTTCGTCCACGGAACACTCGGCATTCGGAATCACGCGCAATCCTTGGAATGCGAATTGCGTTCCCGGTGGAAGTAGTGGTGGAAGTGCATGCAGCGTTGCCGCTAGATTTTCACCGCTCGCACTTGGAACGGATACGGGAGGGTCCATCCGGCAGCCGGCAGCTTTTTGCGGAATTACAGGATTAAAGCCAACATACGGCCGGGTAAGTCGCTATGGCGTAACGGCATTTGCCAGTTCTCTTGAGCAGGTTGGACCGTTCGGACGCTCCGTTGACGACGTGGCCATTGCTCTGTCGCTCATCGCGGGCCATGACCCCCATGATTCCACTAGCGTTCGTATCGCTGTGCCCGATTATTTGGAAGCCGCGCAGCGTCTTACGCCCCGCACGATCGGCGTGGCCGAAGAATGTCTTCGGGAAGGAATCGACAAAGAAGTGGAAGTTGCCATCCGCCAAGCCATTAGCTTTTTCAAAGCCAGAGGATACGGTGTCCGCTCCGTTTCTCTGCCGCAGGCTTCTCTCGCCATCGCCGTTTACTATGTAATCTCCACGGCAGAGGCATTTTCCAATCTAGCACGCTTCGACGGTGTTCGCTATGGGCACCGCTCCAGCAGGGCGGAAAATGCGGTAGATATTTATGCTAAATCTCGCGGAGAGGGTTTTGGAGAAGAGGTAAAGAGGCGTATCATATTGGGCTCCTACGTACTAAGCGGTGGATTCTACGATGCTTATTATACGAGGGCGCAGAAAGTACGCACCTTGTTCCGCCAGGAGTATTTGCGCATTCTCAATTCCGTTGATGTCATTCTCATGCCAACGACACCAACGGCCGCTTTTGCATTTGGCGAAAAATCTCAGGATCCCCTCGCGATGTATCTTGCTGATATTTACACAGTTACCGCTAATCTCGTCGGCCTGCCCGCTATCTCTATCCCCTGCGGATTCACCGGGGCCGGCTTGCCAATTGGGCTTCAATTACTAGGGAAACCATTCCAGGAGGGCGATTTACTATCAGTTGCTAATTTCTTTCAAAAAGCGCACGTCTATCACCAACTTATGCCGAAGGATCTTTAATTTTATTTCTTGCATTCAAATAGATTTTTTGCAGTATTCTGAAACAATGGCAGTTTTTACGCTTGCTTTGCATGCTGTGGCAAATATCTTCGGCGGAAGCCTTCTCTGTGGCGGTGTCGGCGCACTCATTGCTGGCGGCATAATAGTGACTACCACTGTCGGTGTCACCATTGCCACATTGCCATTTAGCGCCGTGCTGCTAATAATTATGGGTTCTGTGGCCGCAATTGCAGGAATCCTAATACTTTGGGCAAAGCATAGACAGCACCCGACCGCATTGCCTAATGCGCCGATATGGACACGAGAAGAAGAACATTTGGAGGAAGAACATGCGGAAGAAGAACAATCTCAAAATCCATCCGATGATATTCCCATCGATCCGCTGCATCCACCTCCTGTCCAACTAGATGCGAGGACAATGGAACTTCGTGATGGAAGTGATAGTTCCAGTGACGAGAATCCTCAGCTGGAAATTGCCGCGCAGCCTCTGGTGGATTTTGGTCCAGCAATCCGCGCAGGCAGTGGAGGTGCTCCAGGAGACGATCCGCCAATTCCGGAAGGAGCAGTGAGGATGTTAGCACTCGCTGCTGCCCGCGATGCCATCGAGTCAAAAAGTTTTGACATTCTGCGCGGCGCTACGGTGCACATTCAGAGTATTCATTACGTTCCTCTCGGTAGCACAATTCCGGAAGATGGAATTAGCATTGCGGAACTGTATGCACTGGAAAGTTGTGGCGCAAAAGTCGTCGCTGCATCCGGATCGCTACCGCATAGAAAATCTCCACCAATTAGCAGAAGAACCACAGCTGCATTGCGAGAAAGATTTGGCAATGACTCGGTGGTGCAGTGGTTCGAGGCGGCTAAGAGAGAACAATTTGCCATAGAATTTACAAAAGAAGAAGTTTGTACCCCCCCAGCTCTAGATACACAATATCTGATGACGAAAAGAGATGTGTGCTTGGTCTGCGGCGGGCATGTGGATGCGGTGCGAGAGATAATACCGTGGCATCTGGCTCGAGAAATAAAGTCTCTGGGGATTCCCGGTCCGTTCAATGATTGCGCAATAACCCTCGATGAGATTTCGGATTTCCGGCAGAAAAAAAAGAAATTAGAGGAGCTCGTAGGTGCCGGTGAGACCGTAATAATTGGCAACACATTTGTGCAAGAATCAAAATTGGATCTGCGCATACCGTTCTGTGCCAGCATGCGAGATGGCGAACTGGTCATTTCCCAGACAAATTCTGACGGCGGAGTAGTTTCAATGGAAGTGGAGAAAGCAGGGCGATTTTTTACAAGGGATTCCGTTTTGCAGTTTGGCGAAGAAATTACTATATCGCAGATGCAGTATGTTTTGTACACAATTAGGGGAGATATCCCAAGCGGCCAACGATGCCCGAACATATGCATTTTCCCGCGTTCTTTTTTTGACGATCCAGCTGTGCAAGCACTAATGCGAGACTACAGATGCTGCGTATTTCGTTGCAGCGACCACGGCGTAATTTCGACCGTCGATTTTGATGCCGATGGTCAATTGCAATTTGGAGGAATAACACGCGAAAACATAGACCAGGACATAATGCGCATATTGAGCACAGGCAGTTCATTTTTTAAAGGTTTGTCGTTTGAGAAGACACGCCCTTTGGCTGCGTTTGCTAGACTGCACATGGAAAATGGATTATATATTTTTCACGCGGATCATTGCCTATGGATGCTATCGACTGCGGATAGGCAAAAATATATGGGCGACATAGAAAAAATGAAACAAATAGCAATCCCGATTTCATCAATGGTTGGAGTGCGAGATATGCGGACGTTTGTTGAGCGTAGTAAATTCCAACAAATCGAATTGGCAGATGACATCAGCGAAAGGCAAATAAATATTTGGAAAGAGGCAATAGGAGGAATCCTTTTTGCATTTAGACGAAATATGACATTTATCCTGCCGGAGTGTATAACTGGATCGCTTCTCAAGTCTCATGTTACTGCTATTTTCTCCAAAGATGCAGAACAAAATGGAGGGTGGAAACGTGATATTATTCTTAGTAGACCGCAAGAGCGCGAGCGTGTGGTAGGTATCCTTGGAAACAACGATTCTTTGATTACGGAATTAATAATCGACTAGGCAGACGCGTTGCATTTGGTAATTTTAAAAAATTGGAAGTTTTGCAAACCCCCTAAAACGTCTCCCGGAAATGGGAATTTTCCCAATGATTTTCAATGGCGCGGCGGCCTGCGGCCGCCGAGAATGGAGAATGGTTTGCTGCGGCCGACCCCGGGAGCATTCTCTCAACTTCCGATGATGCTGGAAAACGGTTCTATGCCTGTGAATCCGACTAACATCATCTGTAGCGCTATGGAAAGGATCACAAGTCCCGCGATGCGAAAGAAGAGTTTTGGTAAAGTTTTTCCGCAAAAGCGTACCAGATATGCGGCGGCGAGGAGCAGTAGCGCCATGCCAATGACGAGGAGAGCAATGGAGCCGATGATGGATATGCAAAGACATCCATCGCATCCCGCTGCCCTGCAGTTCATGGCTGCCGTTAGCGAGTCCGGTCCAGCCATCAATGGCACGGCCAGCGGCATGATGCTCCAGTTCGGCCGGAAGCGGTCAAAGGTGAATGTTTCCGGATCTTTCTTGCTGTCAGGGGGATCGTCAGAACGCAGCATCCCCAGGCCAATGATGGCTAATAGGACACCGCAAGCGACCCGCAGCGAAGGCATTCCCGTCTCGAGAACGGCTATAATTGGCTGGCCGAAAAACGCAAATACCAACAGCATCGAAAATGCAATGAAGCTGGCCGTGCGTATCATTGCCCGTCGCTGCTTTTCACTGTGTCGACTGCACATGGCAAAGAAAAGAACTGCGACGGCAAAAGGATTCGCCGCGTCCCACAGCAACCCAAACATTTCCCATAAACAACCGCATGCGCCAACGGCAGCACCTTGAGTACAAACTCCCATGTTCTAATTTATGCCCCAAAGGTGTGGCACTTGTCAAGCGGCAGCTGTTAAAAAATTTTTTTTTCAACATTTTTCTTTGCGGTGGAGAAATTTTTCGTCGATGAAGGTCATGCTTCTTGTGAGCGTTGACTGCAGATCCCTTTCGCTGTCGTGATTGGGGTGGCTGCGGTCTCAGTGAACAATGGGAATTGAAGTATGAAAAAATTATCTTTAGTGATGCTGGGGCTTTTGGCTACCCAGTTGGCGGCGCGGGAAATCAACTTTTCCTGCGATTATCATTCCGAGCACGTGTCGTGCGGCAGTAAGAGTGGGCAGCAGAAACAGGAGTCGCGTCTGGTGGTATCGGATGCGGCACTGGGTGGGCTTGTGGAGGTTGGGTTGGATGTGCGTACGCCGTTCGATGGCGACATTTCCAGCAAAGCCGCTCCCTACGTGGCCTATGTCTACGATGTTTGCGGTGATGGGCAAGTGGGGATGGCCTATCAGGCGTATTTCTACGGTAACACGACAGCCAACAAGCACGCCAATGAGCTGCGGTTGTTTGTGTCTGGCGGCGGCTGCATTGACATGGGTGCCGATGTGTCGTTTAATTTCGAGGAGAGAGATTTTACTGCGTCTGCGAATGTGGGGAAAACATTTGACCTGCAACGTTACGGTCTGAAGCGCTGCTCCTTGGGAGCGTCCGTGGAATTCGGCTACGATCACTCTGCCAGACTGGGCGGCGACAAGCAGTTCTTCGCTCAACATGATGGCGATGTGGGTTACTTCTACTATGGCAGTGGCCTGCGTCTCACCTATGCTTACAACCCCAACCTGTCCCTGCGCGCTGGCGTACAACTGGCTGGGAATGCTTCGTCGAAGAAGAGCTGGGCCAATGAACTCGGCCATCATCGCAATCTGTTCTGGTTCACCAGCGGCGTCGCGGCGACATTCTGATGGAAGTGTACTTCCTTCGATAGCAGTCCGGCGGATCGGCCGGATTGTTTTGGGGCTTCTGCGGCATTCGTTTAGTGGTGTCGAAGTTGCCTTCGCAGGTGAAAAATTCTGCTCGTATGCATTTTTTTTTTGACATCGAACGTTTTTCAATCATTAAACACAATATGTTTACTACTCCCGGAACTCCGTCAGATCCATTACTACCCAGGAATTGGGGATCGTGTCTTGGTCGCAAAACTTGGGTTGGACTTGCGCTCGTTGGTGGCGGCGTTGCGACACTTTGTGTTAGCATTTTTGTCGTGCCTTCTCCCTCTCTGTTAGTTACTGGCGGCACGTCGCTTTGTTCGGGCATTGTCATGTTGGTAGTAAGTTTTTATGAACACCATCATGTCAGAAAATTGTCACTCCAGCTGCGCCTTCCCACACCCTTGCCACCGCATGATGAGCTGCACTCGGACGATGATGAGTCAGATCGGCCCCATTCGGATGCGCATGCAAAGCCTCCACCGCAGAATAATGCGGAAAATCCTATGGCCGACAGAGACGACCCACATTCTGATGAAGAGTCTTCCGATGAACCTTGGAGACCAGTGCAGAACACGGATGGACAAACTCAGATAGATGCTGCGGAAAGTGAACGAACGGAGGATCCATCACAACCATTAAATGCGCATTCCGAGCCTCCACCGCAGAATAATGCGGAAAATGCTGAAGAAAATCCTATGGCTAATCAAGACCCACATTCTGATGAAGAGTCTTCCGATGAAGAGTCTTCCGATGAGCCTTTGGTACCAGCACAGAACCCGGATGGCCAAACTCGGATAGGTGCTGCGGGAGGTGAACGAACGGAGGATCCATCACAACCATTAAATGCGCCATCCGAGCCTCTACCGCAGAATAATACGGAAAATCCTATAGCCAATCAAGACGCACATACAGATGAAGAGCCTCACGATGAGCCTTTTGGACCAGCGCAAAACCCGGATGGCCAAGAGCCGCAGGTAAATATTGTGGCACAACCAGAAGCGCCAGTGGATTCGCCAGCGCCGAGCGTTGCACAAAGACCAACACCGACAGAAACACTTTCGGCAGCTCTATTGTCAGCTTTTTCTAAGGGAAAATCAGCAGGAACACCGCCAGCGTCTCCTGTAAGATCAGCAGGGATACCGCTAGCGTCTCCTGGAAGTCCGCTGCCGGCAACAGGGTCACAACTACTGCAGTACACGGCGCAGGCTTCGCCAAATTTCGGGAAAACACTTACTCTGCATGATGCTCGTCAACTGCTGGAAAGTGGAGGTCTTATGTCATTGCAAGGAAGTGAGATACGCGCCAATCGCGAGGTCATTAAAAATCCAGCGGACGGCGAAATTACCACAGACGAAGTCCAGAAATTTCAAATGCGCGGTGTAAAAGTTTATGTTGCAGATAAACTTGTGGACCTTCGATGGGACTTACTTTCGGTATTTGCCTGAAAACTCTCGCCGACAACCATTTGACGGAAGTGTGCAAGTGTTGCAAACAATTGCATACAAATTTCATTTTACCAAGTCATCGATTTTTTTCTGCTTGACAGGCCTGCATGTTCTCTTACGAGTGTCCGCATGGGTATGAATATTGTCGGCCGAACCCCAGTGCGCGATCCTAGAGGCTGTCGTCAAATTTCCTCTATCAACATTGTAAAGCAGCGAATGTGAACTGCAGCCACAAAAGACGATATATTTTTACAATAGCGCGTAGCAACTCCGCGCCATTTTCGGAA
>JAITFC010000018.1 GCA_031281635.1 Puniceicoccales bacterium
AACAGACGCATTGCGTGAAAAAAAACCAGGAGCAGCCTGAAGGAGCGTTGCGAAGAATTGCGAGGCCGATTGATCGGTCGAATGTGCGAAAAAAAGTAGCTTCTTCGTAAAATTTTCCAAAAAAGTGTTGACTGACATAAAAATTTTGCCGACCTCTTTTGAACGATTGGGAATTCGTCGAAAACGATGACACAACTTATGGATTAATGCAATGAAAAAGCCGACACTACAGCAGTATTACGAAGAGGTTGTACGCAAGAAATTGTGTGAAGGTGGGCGCTATGCCAATGTGCATGAGGTTCCTGCCATAGAAAAGATTGTCGTTAATTCAGCGATTAGTGCGGATGCGGAAAAGACTTGGGCAGAGGAAGTGGCAAGGGAAATTGGGTTGATTGTTGGACAACAGCCAGTCGTCATCCGGGCGCGTAAAAGTATCTCAAATTTTAAATTGCGAGCTGGCATTCCAAATGGAGTCAAGGTGACTCTGCGTGGCCGGAAAATGTATGAATTTCTTTTTCGTCTGCTTTCCGTAGCTTTGCCACGCATTCGAGATTTTCGCGGCCTATCGACACGTTTTGACGGGCATGGAAATTACACTTTTGGACTGCAAGAACATAGCATTTTTCCGGAAATTAACGTGGATAGGGAGCGGCGGGCGATTGGGATGGATATTTCTTTTGTCACGACGGCGCATACGAATGAAGAAGCGATGGAGTTGTTGAGTCTCATGGGAGTGCCCTTCGTGAGGCGAGCCACCGGTTCGGCGGAGGGTCGAGCGGCCTAGTGACGGGGAAGAGGGAAGTAATATTATGGCAAAAAGGTCTTCAGTTGTTCGCAATTTAAAGCGTACGCAGTTAGTTGCGAAGTTCGCCGCCAAGCGCATGGAGTTAAAGTCGGTGCTATCCAATCCGGCGTCGAGTGATGTTGAGTTTTTCGCGGCCCAGCGCAGATTGGCTAAATTACCCCGCAATTCTTGCGCCGTTCGCTTGCGCAATCGTTGCTCCATCACTGGGCGGTGTCGAGGGTTCCATCGCCGCTTTGGTGTTTCCCGGTTGGTCTTGCGCGAAATGGTTGCCGGTGGTTACATTCCTGGCGTGATAAAAAGTTCTTGGTAGGTGATTTATATGGATACGGTTGGAGATTTTCTTACGATTCTTCGTAATGCTGTCAGTGCTCAGAAGGTTGTGTTTGACGTACAGTTTTCGCGCGTTCGTACTGCCATTGCGCGCATTTTAAAAAATACTGGTTACGTCGATGGCTTTGAAGAAATTACGAATTCTCGCGGACACAGGCGCTTGCGCGTAACTTTGCGCTACGTGGATGGTAAGTCGCCCATTCACTGCATTGTTCGACATAGCAAACCAGGAAGGCGCATCTATTCTGGAGCCAAGGAGATAGGGTGCGTACTTAATGGTCTCGGCATTGCAGTCATTTCTACGTCGCAGGGACTGATGCGTGATGCCGAAGCCAGACGACGCAATATTGGCGGAGAAATCTTGTGTAAGATTTGGTGAGGTGGGTTATGAGCAGGGCAGAAAAAAAACCAATAATTGCTCCGTCGGGAGTAACGATTCATCTGGGCGGCGGGTTGGTTTCCGTGACCGGTCCGAGGGGTGTGCTTGAGCAAAGTTTTCCGCTGGAGTTCGTACAATTCCACTTGGATGGTAGTCAGTTGTCCCTGAAGGCCGCCAATAACTCGCGGCAGGCACGGGCGATTGTCGGCACGGCTCGAGCGATTGTTGATAATATGATCACGGGGGTGACGCGTGGTTTTACCAGGCAGTTGGAAATTTCCGGTGTTGGATTTAAGGCTATCCTGGAGAAGGGGACCACGCTGAATCTATCCCTGGGCACATCGCATCCGATTCGCTATGTCCTTCCCGCTGGCATTAGAGTAGTTGTCGTGGATGGAGTTAAGTTAACCGTTGAAGGTATTGACAGGCAGAAGGTTGGACAGGTCGCCGCCGATATTTATGCGTTCTATCCAATAGAGCCGTACAAGGGGAAGGGCGTTGCCATTGTTGGGAAATTTGTGCGGCGTAAAGAGGGAAAAAAGGCGGCATAATTGCTGGAGGTAAAGTATATGGACCCAATTCGAAAAAGTACATTAGCACAAAAGCGTCGCTGGCGCGTTCGCGTGCGTGTGCGTGGAACAATGGACCGGCCGCGCCTAAGTGTGTGCTTTTCCAACCGACATGTGTACGCGCAGTGTGTTGATGATGAAAGGGGTGTGACGCTGATGTCCGCTTCTTCTATTGCCACAGAAGGTCATAGAACAGAGTTGCATGCCAACATTGCTGGAGCGCAGAGGATAGGTGCTGCGATTGCGGAAAAGGCGTTGGCTGCTAACGTGACACACGTAGTTTTTGACAGGGGAGCAAGGCGTTACCATGGTTGCGTGAAAGCGTTGGCCGATGCAGCGCGAGCTGGAGGTTTGGAATTCTAAAACGATGGATACGAAGGCGAAAAAACGTTTTTCCCGAGAAAATAGAAATTCGGGTCCGCGCGCGGAAAATCGAGTTGCATCTGGACTGGATGAGAAAGTGGTTCACATCGGGCGGTGTGCGAAAGTGGCCAAGGGCGGACGTCGGTTTAGCTTCTCGGCACTTGTCGTTGTAGGGGATCGCAATGGTCGGGTTGGAGTCGGCTACGGGCGTGCACACGAGGTCCCGGAAGCAGTGCGGAAGGCCAACGAGAAAGCAAAGAACAACCTAATCACTTTTACGCTGCAGAATGGGACGATTCCGCATGTGGTCATGGGACATGCCGACGGTGGTGTAGTGTTCTTGAAGCCGGCCGTGGAAGGAACTGGGCTAGTTGCTGGTGGCGGGGTCCGTGCGGTGTTGGAGCTCGTGGGTGTAAAAAATGTTCTGTCTAAATCAATGGGATCAAGTAATTCGCAGGCAACCGTTTGGGCGACAATCGATGCGCTAAAAAAAATGTTGCCGCGGGATACTGTACGCTTGCTGCGAGGGCAAACGGGGCGAGAGGCAATTTAAGTAGGAAGTAAGACGATGAAACTCAACAATTTAGTGTCTTCTAGGAATGCCCGTAGAGTTCGCGTTGGTCGTGGCGAAAGCTCTGGACTAGGAAGAACTTCCGGTCGCGGCAATAAGGGCGCACGTGCACGTTCTGGCTATCGAGCTTCGCCAGTAACATCTGGTATTCCATGGTATAGAAAATTGCCCATGCGCGGATTTTCAAATTATAAGTTCCGCAAGACGTACGTGGAAGTGCCGATGCGCAAGCTGCTTCCGCTGATTAAAAGTGGTTTTGTGGAAATTGACTTGCCGCTACTGATAGCGAACAAAATTGTGCGGGCAGATACAGAAAAAATTAAATGCATTGGAAGGCATGACATTACGCGCGCTGTCACAGTACTTGCCGATGCATTTTCTGAGGGATGCGCCGCTTGCATTTGCGCCGCCGGTGGTCATCCAGTTGTTTTGAAAGCAAGTACTTGCTAAGGGAAAAGGAGAACAATCGCATGCGTGCTGGATTTGCCAATTTTTTCAAGGTCACGGAGTTGCGCCATCGGCTTTTTTTTACGTTGGTGCTGATTTTCGTTGTCCGAATTGGCGCATGTATTCCTCTGCCTGGTTTGGATCCAGCGCCGCTTCGTGCGTTTTTTTCCGCCCAAGCCGTGGGCGGCGGAGGGCTGGTTGGACTCTATAACATGTTTACTGGCGGTGCATTACTCAAGGGGGCTGTCTTTGGTCTTGGTATCATGCCATACATCAGCGCGTCAATTGTAATGCAAATACTTAGCGCGGTAGTCCCGTCGATGGCTCGTTTGCAACAAGAAGGAGATGTCGGACGGCAAAAAATCTCGCAGCAGACGCGCTATTTGACTCTGTTAATTTGCGTAATTCAGGGATTTCTCCTCGTTGCCGCACTCGCCAATTATCCTGGTAAATTGTTCCCTGGCTTTGACCAACGTCAATATGGTACGATCGTTGTGGCCAGTCGCGGATGGTTTTTTTTCTCATCGACACTTTTCTTGACGGCTGGGACGCTGATCTTGGTCTGGATTGGCGACCAAATATCGCAGAAAGGTGTTGGGAACGGAATTTCTGTGCTGATCGTCGTCGGAATTTTATCTTCGATGCCGCGCGGCATCCATCAGGCGCTCCATCTTCTCTTCGGTGGAGGGATGCACTTCCCAAGTAAGAGTTTGATGATTCTAGTTGTCCTTGCGACGACGGCGCTGCTTCTGACAGTTATTTTGGCGATGATTGCAATGACGCAAGGGCAAAGGAAAATTCCGATTCAACGGGCGAAGCAGTTGGTGGGTAACCGTTTGTATGCGGGGAATAGCACGTTCTTACCGCTTAAGGTAAATTATTCCGGAGTCATGCCGGTGATTTTTGGGAGCGCTCTTTTGTTGTTTCCGCAGCAACTTTTTGCTTACCTTGGCGCCGCGACGGGTGCGAAATTTTTTCAGTCTGCCGCTTACCACCTTTCACAAGGATCTGGCTCCTACTACGCAATTTATGGCGTACTAATTTTTGCGTTCAGCTATTTGTGGGTATCGCTTACGTTTCATCCGGCACAGGTTGCCGAAGAGTTGAAAAAAAGCGGTGGCTATATTCCTAATGTGCGACCCGGAGGCCCAACGGCGCAGTTTCTGGATTTTACCATGACGCGGCTTACGTTTGCTGGAGCGATTTTCCTAACCGCCGTTGCACTGCTTCCAGATTTGCTCTACTTCTCCATGCACATTCCCTATGGTGTTGCACTTTTTTTCGGAGGAACTGGTACGCTGATTACGGTTGGGGTCTTGTTGGAAATGATGCGGCAGGTGGAAACATTTCTTGTGCAACGAAATTATGATGGTTTTGTCAAAAAGACGCGCGCAGGTCGCCAAGGTAAGTCCTTGTCCCTTACTTTCAATGCAGACGAAAGGCATGCAGTGCGTTTATTGCTCGGGTTGATGGGTTTCCTGCTTTTTTCTGGGGTAGCGGCGTGGTGCGTGCGCATTTCTGGTTGGTGTTGAAAGGAGCGAAAAGTTGTGATTCCGATCAAAACAGACGACGAAATAGCGGGAATGCGCGCGGCCGGGAAAATTACAGCCGAAGTTCTGGACATTGCTTGCCGGGCTGTCCGCGCTGGCGTGAGCACCTTGGATGTGGACCAACTTATTGCGCGGGAACTAGCTGTCCGAGGAGCGAAAAGTGCTTCGTTCGGATATGCTCCAGGTTCACAGCGTCCTTTCCCGGCGCAAGCTTGTATTTCCATTAATGACGAGGTGGTTCATGGAATCCCATCTCCGACGCGATTTATTGGCGATGGCGATGTCGTAAGTATCGATTTGGTAGTCGCTTATGAAGGATTTATGGGAGATTCTACGCGGACAGTCATTGTTGGCGAGGTGAGCCCTAGGGTTGCTCAGCTTGTTCATGAGACAGAAGTGGCTCTGTATCAAGGAATTGCCCAG
>JAITFC010000062.1 GCA_031281635.1 Puniceicoccales bacterium
TGCCAAAAAAGATTTTCCACCAGCGCCAGTACCTGCCGATCATCGGCCGCAGCCAGCTGAAGCTCCGCATCACGCATAAAAACTGCCAGTCGCGTGTCCGTCGCGTTGGTCTCTTCCCCGTCACCTGGTTGGATCGCGTCTGCTAGAGCCTGCACGAAAATGGCAAGTTGCGTGTCCACTGCGTCAGACTGTTCCGAGTCATCTGACGAGTCCGTTGGTGGGGCCGTATCGATTACTTCCACTGTCCGTTCCGCTCCCATCGCCACGGCAATTGGAATCAAACCATAGTCGATTGATGTGCCCGCCGCATCAACTGTCTCTTCGACCGGGTCTTCATCAATTTGGGTCACTCGGGCCGGTATTCTCTCGTTTCCCTCAATTTCTGTTTCAAAAAGCGCAGCTAGCGATTGGAAATTGATTGCCAGGGGATCGTTGGCATTCGCCTGGGGTAAATCAGTGGGCGGATTGAGAAGCATGTCGAGCAGCGGCATTTGCTCCTTCATGCGGCGCCAGATGGCAAAGCCGATCCCCACGGCTAGAAGTGCCACAAAACATGCCGCCAGCACGGCCGGCCATGGACCGACGAAAATTCCTACGGCTACAAATGGGCTCGCAACGACGCTGCCCGTTATCACTACAACCACCGCGCTAAGAATAGGCGACTCACGTGCGGCTTCAACGGTGCGCAATAGTGGACGAACGAGAAAAAATACGGAAAACACTTGTGTAAGCAGAATGAAAATTTTTAAAAAAGCAAGGCAAAATTTTTTTAGCGAAATGTCATTTGTAAAATATTAAACATTTTTCGCAATTCGGATAAAATGGCTAAAATTCGTCCGGAATGGACAGTCTTAAAGAGTTTTGAAAAACGTCTATTGCAAGGTATAATGTTCGAGAAATAGCTGCACCTGTCTCTCCAATTGTTGAATGGTGCCATTATTCCCAATGACATAGTCCGCCCGTCGCATTTTTTCCGTCACAGACATTTGCTGGTATATGCGGCTCTTGAGATGCGCTTCCGTCCAATTGCGGAAGGCAATGGCGCGGCTTAGTTGTTCGTTGTAGTTAGCATAGACACAGAGCGTCTTCTCGAAGTGCTTTTCCAGGCCGTTTTCGAATAGAAGTGGAATTTCGACAACATATGGACCATCGACATCTCGTTGCCAAAGTTGCTCGATCTCAGGATAGACAAGATTTTCCAGGAAATTCAACGATTGTGCATCTTGGAAGACGAAATTTGCCAGTCGATCCGTGAGCACTTGGCCGTTGTTCTCATCGATGCACCCATCACCGAAGCGATTTTTTATGTTGGCTTGGACGCGCCGGTTTCCCTGGAGAACCTCGTGCACGTGCTTGTCCAAATCAATGGCGGAAAAGCCGTAGCGCGCAAATATTTCTAGCACCGTACTTTTTCCGCAGCAAATCCCGCCGGTAAGACCAATTTTCACTGCGGTACCATTGTCTCACACAATGCGATTTTTGCAAGCTTTCGCTGTCGAAAAGATGTTTGCCGGCGGTGTGGAGCCATTGCTCATGTGTCCGTGTGCATAGATTGGCGCAGGGCTTCGTATAGAACCAACGCAGTGGCAGTGTGCACGTTTAGCGAATCGGACGCACGTCCGCGCATGGGAATTGAGACCTGCAAATCGGAATTTTGCAACCAAAAATCGCTGAGCCCGCTGTGCTCATTCCCCGCGACAACCGCCATTGTCGATTTTGGGAGGGCATTCCAATAGGTCCGTGACGCTGCAGGTGTCGTTGCGACAATTTTAACGCTATTTTTACGCAAAAAAATGAGAGCTTCTTCGTTGGAACACACGGCGGATGGGACGGCGAAGAGTGCTCCCTGGGAGCTGCGCACAACATTAGGGTTCCACAGATCCGTGAGTGGGTCGGAGACAAGCAGTAGCGCACATCCAACGGCGTCCATCGTGCGAAGAAGTGCGCCCAAATTGCCTGGCTTTTCCATGCGTTCGACGACAACGACCAGCGAATTATCCGGCAAAGCGGACGGAAGAGAATTGGGCGGAATTTTCCCCACGCACAGTATGCCATCCGGATTTTCCCTCGCGGAAATTATTTGGAAAACTTCATCACTTACGACATGTTGCTCACATTGGGTCTGGAGAGATTGCAATTTATCAACGGCGAAATCACTGACGAAAATGTCAAGAATTTCCACGGAATTCCGGACCGCACGCTGCGATTCGCGCAACCCCTCGATGAGAAATTGGCCGCATTGACGCCGCACTTCCGCCTTGCGCAATTGCACCAAATGCCGTATGCGCACATTTTTCCGGCTGTGAATCCGTTCCATGTCCGCCAATCTCGCGGAAAATGCCGGCATTTCCAGAAATTTTTTACCGGCTGGGATTTGGCACCAAAAATCCAGCTTGTCCGTGGGAACTGGTCACAGGCAAAAAATGCAACAAACACGAAAAAACTTGCCGATGGTTGTGAAAATTTTCGACACTTCCCGCGCGATGATGGACAAAATTTCCCTTGAAATGCGACGACATTCGGCGGCACATGTGCTTGCGGCGGCCGTGCTAGAGCTTTTTCCTGGCACAAAGGCAGACATTGGTCCTGCGACAGAAAAGGGTTTTTACTATGATTTTGCAAGTGAGCATACATTTACGGCAGAGGATCTTGCACTTTTGGAAGAAAAAATGCGACAAATCATCGCCAGGGATCTGCCCATTGAGCGGTGGGAAATTTCCCGGGAAGAGGCGACGCAGTTGTTTGCAAATGCGGGGCAAACCTATAAGCTGGAACGTCTTGCGGACATAGCAGTCGGGGAAACAATTAGCACATACGCAATTGGTCAATTTGTGGATCTCTGCCGCGGTCCGCACGTGGCATCGACGGGACAAATTGGTGTCGTTAAGCTACTTAGCATCGCCGGGGCTTACTATCGTGGCAACGAGAAAAATCAGCAATTGCAGCGCATCTACGGCACCGCATTCGAAACGCAGAAAGAACTCGATAGGTACCTCGAAAATTTAGAGGAGGCGAAATTGCGCGACCACCGGCGCCTCGGCAAGGAATTGCAGCTATTTGCCATCGATAACGATGTGGGGCAAGGACTTATTCTGTGGCTGCCGCGGGGGACAATTCTGCGCATGGAGTTGCAAAATTTCATCGCGAAAGAGTTGCAATGGCAAGGTTATCAGCAAGTTATGACTCCACACGTGGCGCGACTGGGACTTTTCCGCACTTCGGGACATTTTCCCTACTATCGCGAGGCGCAGTTCGAGCCGATTGCTGACCGGGAAGATTTGGACGCATCTCTCAGCTATGGAGAGCTTTCACAGTCTTTGGAATCCGGACAGCGCGATGGATTTCTTATAAAGCCGATGAATTGTCCGGGGCACATAAAAATTTACCAAAACACGCCGAAATCCTACCGCGATTTACCCTGCCGTCTGGCCGAATTTGGCACCGTCTATCGCTGGGAACAGTCGGGGGAATTGTCCGGAATGACTCGTGTGCGGGGATTTACGCAAGATGACGCGCATATTTTTTGCACGGACGAGCAACTGGAAGAGGAAATTTTAGGATGTATTTCTCTGGTGCAGAAAATTTTAGACACAATGGCGATGCGGGAATGCCGCGTGCGTGTCAGTTTGCGTGACCCAAAGTCGGACAAGTACATCGGAGGAGATGAGGCGTGGGAAAAGTCGGAACGTGCACTGCGCCAAGCGGTTCGCCGACTCAATCTGCCTTTTAGCGAGGAAATTGGGGAAGCGGCATTCTATGGACCAAAAATCGACTTTATTGTTCGCGACGTGCTTGGCCGGGAATGGCAACTCGGTACCGTTCAGGTGGATTACAATTTGCCCGCGCGCTTTCAGGTGAGTTACGTTGGCGCCGACAACCGCTTGCACACACCCGTCCTCATCCACCGCGCCCCATTCGGCTCTCTGGAGCGCTTTTGCGGCGTGCTCATCGAACATTTCGGCGGCAATTTCCCGCTTTGGCTGGCCCCGGAACAGTTGCGGCTCCTGCCCATCAACGATGCTTTGGTTCCCTATGCACAAACGGTGCGGGACTTCCTCGTTAAGAAAGATTTACGCGTTTCCGTCGACGATCATGCGGACAAATTGGGTGCAAAAATTCGACGCGCAGAACTGGAAAAAATTCCCTGCGTCGCCGTCATTGGGGCGAAGGAGCGAGACAGCGGAGAACTTTCCGTGCGCTCAAGAATTTGTGCAGACTACGACGGCAATCACACGATTTCCACTCTCGCGGAGAAACTTCTGGACGATATCCGCACGCGAAAACTTCCCGATGCATTTTTGGAGACATGATGAAGTTTAGACCGTAAAATGAGGCATGTAACTTAGAGCTTTAGAAAAATTCCGCATTGAAACCAAAAAAGCATATTTACATTGCGAAATTTTTCTTCTAATGCGTAGTTCATGCTTGCGCTGGGGACTACGGTTGTTTATTGGTATGGGGTTGCTTGCGCTGGCGCAGTTGGCGTAGGCGTTGTTGGTGAGGTAGTTAACAAGGTTCATAGGCAATTTGCTAGGGGGTCCGTTCCGGACGTTGCTGCCGCTGTCATTGGGCGCTATTCCGAGGGAGTAATCGTTCGCGATGAACTCGTTGCGAAAGAGCCCGACTATCTGCGCGAACACGGCCTACTGAAATTGCAAGACAGAGGGCGTAAAACGGACTTTGCGGCGAAGATAGGCGCCATGAAGCGCTGCGTTGGGTCATCGATTTACCTGCTTTTTTGGCTCGCCGAAAATGGCGGAGATGCTCTTGGCCAAATGCTTCGTCCGTGGATCGATGGCGGAGCTGACCGGCGGGAGTTGGGGAGCGTGCGGATCGCATTGTGCGAATTTTCCCGGGCGCATTTCGGGCAATTTTCCGAAGATTTAGCATTTCAGTTATTGCGCGCCGTCAAAATGTCGTCATTTGATTTGCCGGATTATTCCACATTTTCGACGGAGGACCTCGTCGCATCGCAGGCGGTGAGGCTCATATTTTTCGACCAACACGCCCGTGCTATTTTGCGGGATAGACGCGTGTCAATGGCCGCAGTCATCGGGAGTTTTGTGCGCGAAAAAATTGCCGAATTGCCGGCAAATTTATACGGATTAAACGACGGAATTGCCAATTTTATGGAGTTAGCCTATGTGCGACAGGGTCATGATTTTATGGAAGATTTTATCCGCGCCAGATACGCGTTTAAAATGGAGATCACTGCAGATATTTTCGTGCGTGATGTTGCCGCTATGACAATTGATGATATTTGCTTAGATAGAATTCGTCAGAGCGCAATTCATCTTATCATGCGCGAAGACTTCGTACATAGCCCCGAAATGCAGCAGTTTTTCGTGCGACTGTTTTGGTTATACACAAACCGCGAACGCATGCTGGGAAATCTCATTGACATCGCAACGCACGCTCCCGCCCCGCGAATTGCCACACTTTCCACATTGCAAACACCGCGCACACAGGTGCAAATTGCCAGATTGATTCTGGCGTCGATTTTTGTCGAAGATGTTCGGCAGGAGAGAGGTATCGGTTCGTGCTTCGCCGCATCGGCACTCGCAAATGCGCAGGCAAAATTTCCCTGGCTATTGCTAAAATTTTTGCGCGATATTTGGTGCGACGGCCAAGCGACGGCGGTGTCGGCGTTGGATGTGACTGTTACGGAGACAGTTCCCGCAAATCCGTACGAAAAAATAGATGCAACTTTGAATCCGTCGCACGTTCTGTGGCACATGGCGACGCGAACGGTCGCAGACCTCACCGTGGCAATTGGCGGTCGGGAATTGGACGAAGCAATGGGCATGTTCCGGAGACTCGTGGACGAGCTGCGCGACAGCCTAGTTGCCGTTGGGTATCCGCATGCAGCACAATTACTTTACGAGCCGCCATCCTACGATTCCACGCACTTTTCGGAGACGGCGAGCGGAGGAACCTGGACTCCACACATCGGCTTCCCCGGAGATAGAACTTTGCGCGCCGTTTGCGACAATGGTGAACATGGCATTTTGACGGAAATCGAAAGGCAACTAAATGCACAACGCCGTGCCATAGAAGGTGTTAGACCGCTAAGCGACGACGAAAGAGGAAAGTTCACCGATGCGAAAGTTAGAATATCGAACTTACGCGCATGCCACATCGCCATACCGATGTCCACGCAACCCATAGTTGGAGATCAAAGAATTTCGCGAACGCACAGTCCAGCCATTTGTCTTTCCGGCGGCGGTTCGGGATTAACTGCGATGCGCGTGCTCGGCAAAACGATGCGCCGGCATTCGCCGCCAAAAAGTTTCACAAAAGCGGAAGATGTTTTCTGCCATTGGTTTGCGATTATGAAAGATCCAATTTTCGCAGAAGCCCCGCTGATCCTCGCAAGGGGAGAGGGCCACGCCTACAACTTGAAACCAATTCTGTCCGTCGAACTCACACGCGCCCTGAAAGATCCGGCAATGACCGCGGAAAGGTTCCTCGCAGAAATCGTGCGAGAAGAAGGAACGCCAGCCCTCTTCATAGACCCGAATTGGGATGGCTTTGTTGGCGTTAGCATTAGATGGGTCGGAAGCACGTTTGGTTGCAAAATACCATATAAATTTGAACGCGCACATAGGTTTGAATTATTCTATCAAACAACTAATGGTGAAACGCGAGTTGTTCAGATGAAGGAGTATGCGATAGGGCGCCTCGCCGAAGAGAAAATAGAAGGCTATCCATGTTTTTTTAGATACCTAGAAGCCTATCGCGAGTTGATATGACGAAAGTTGTGAATGTGTGCGCTATTATTTATATAAAGCAAATAATAGCGCAACGTTCAACGGGTTTAATTATATTAGACCCATTGCAAAATTCAAAAAAATCAACGGAAAAGCAGCCTTAGATGCCAAATTTCAAGAATTTTGCAACGGTCTATTCGTCGTCTTCTTCTGTCTTGGACGGGACACTACCAAACGCATGTTCTGGAGCCATTGAAATTGCTTTAGTCCAACCGCATCCACTTTTATAAGCCGCGAGATTTGGTGCGCCAGTTTCCTTTAGAAGCATGCCGCAATCCGGGCATCTTTCGCCACTTTCTGGTAATTTATATTCTATGTCTTCTACCATGTGAACAGTGGAGTATGGAGTGACTGTGCCGACATATGCACTATCCTCCGGGTCTCCCCAGCAAAAACATATCTTAATAAATGAGCAGGCAAATGAAAATCCAAGCAGTGCCAGGCTGACTTCGGGTAATATTGCTGCATAGAGTATTGTTATGCCAGTGTGCGTGTTAGCGACGAGGGCGACCAGGGCGGAGACCGATCCGCCGTAGGAGACGATGATGGCTACGAGAGCAATAATTTTTCCTCCCGAAATATTTTCGACAAATCGGTGTTCTGGACCTGGTCCGCAGCTATAACTATGAACACTGCACAGCGAAAAAAAGACGTGTTCTATCCAGTTCATGTTGTAATTTTGTCGCACTTCTATGCGGGATATTCCGGAAATGCAAGAAATTTCTATGGGAAATTTTTAGAAACGAAAAAATTACACGAGCATTTAGAAATCGTGCGAGAAGAAGGAACGCCAGTCCTCTTCATAGACCAGAATTGGGACGGATATGCTGGCGTTGGCATTAGGTAGTCCGGCCGGGATTATGAGCTGTTTATGCAGCGGGCAAATGGCGTGACGGAAATTGTTGGACCAGTAAAGAACGAAGCGAAAAAATAAATGGTTATCCCTGTTTTCATAAAAAGTTGAAGTATATTGTGAGCGCCCGTGATTTATGCGTATTTCACCAAATTACAACTAAATCGCAAAGCTTGACATCAATATACCCGTTGCAAAATTCTTGACTGGCAATTGGGGGTGCGAGAATTTTACGAATGCGGTGCCTGGAAAGTTCTCCCTGGTCTGGCCAAAAAAAATCTTCCAGAAATTACTGCTTTTCCCATCGAAGATTGGGTGGTGATGGCAAAAATTGTGGCATAAATACTCTTGACATTCCGCGTCTGTCACGCATGAGAATCCCACCATGGCTTTAGACTTTTTTTTCGACGTTGCGACTAATCTTCGATTGGCCGATGCTGCATTTGCCGCTGATGTGCTAAAGGAATTGGATCGCGCATGCATCACGCATGTTCGGAAGGATTTCTTGGTGCAGGGCAAGCTTGTCGCATATGTAAGTCTTTTCAACCCAATCCTCGCGAGTGCCTTAAAACAGTTAAATGTAACCTGTGAGTCGTCTTCGCTCGTAGATCATTTTTCCGCATTTCTCCGGACATTCGGCCGCCTTGTTGTGCAAACATTTCTTTCGCCGTTTTTAATACTTTTTTCTCCCATTACACACCTTGCTAAGACTAACGCAGAACAGAATGCGTATGTTTCCGGGGAGTTAAACGCGGAAGGCATTCGAAAATATATCGCAAAACAACAGGAATTGCATAGCGAAGTGACCATTGCAATTGGAGAAAACCCTTTAGCCCTGGATCACTACTTAGATGTTCGAAATAGAGTAAAAAGTCTGATCTTTTACATTCCTGAAGAGCATACGACCCCAGAATCATTGGCGCTGGTAGCTTGCCGCTTTAATACCCCGGTGAAGCTTTTGTTTGTTTATCGTTGCGTTTCCGGGATTCTTTCCTTATGCGTACTGTCTGCCATATGGCTTGCCTGTTTTTCTGTCATTGGAACGACATCACTTTTGTATATTTCTATCCCGAGCCTACTTTGGAGTTTGGTGAATATATATATCAAACGGCAGGCATCAATTAATGCAATTGCCTCGCTCCTGGCATCTGAGAGCATCACAGGCGAGAGTGATTTGAAATCAGCAATGCGAATGTTGCATTTACAGCTCGCTTCTAGCTTTAGGATTTTACGCAACTGGTTGATCGACAATTTAGTACATGTCTTTATGGATGTTCTGGCTCTTTGTTGTGTAATAAATG
>JAITFC010000065.1 GCA_031281635.1 Puniceicoccales bacterium
CTATGGGCACCGATTTCCCGCTTCGGGTTCAAATCTATAAATTTCATGGCCTAAGTGACTTCTCATTTTATTGTTAACTTTTTATTATGAACGAGACAGGAAATCCATATCACGCTCCAACAACCTTTGCCAAATTTCTATCGCATAAAATCTCAGTGTCGAGCTTTTTTTAGGGTATTTTTTGCAAATGTGTGAGTTTTTTCTTGAAAAATTGTTTTTTTGTTTACAAAATGGCGCATGGCGTCTTACGCTATTCGCGGTCAAGAACGAATAGGACAGCCACATACGCTTGATGCGGCAAATCTGGAAAAAAAAAATTTCATACACAAAGCGGTGCGCTGTGTGGCGATTGTAGCGGCGATTGCTACAGGAATTTTTGCCATTGCTTTGGCGTTAGGTGTGTCCGCTTGTCTTTGGCCCCTGGTCGTGGTAGCTGGGATTTTAGCGATTGCCCTAGTGTACATATTGTGCTGCCGAAATTGCCAAGATGCCGCACCGGAACCGCTGCTCGAACCTCCTCTACCACACGACCCGCCGCCACCGGAAAATTTGCCAAATTCCTCACCAACATCACCGGAAGATGCTCCACCAGCTCAACCACTGGGAGATTCACCAGATGCCCCGCCACCACCGGAAGATCCGCCAGATCCTGGAGAGAATTCCAGTGGCTCAGAAGCCCCCCATCCGCCAGCATCGGGGAATCCTCCACTGGAAGTAGCAGATCGACCATTGGGAGCAGATGCTTCGCCACCACTGGGAGACGTACCACCAGAACCACCACTGGAAGGTGCGCCATCAGACCAACCGCTTGGGCCGCCAGAAGATGCGCTGCCAGATCAGCCACCAGATGTTCCGCCACCAGGAGATCCGCCAGATTCCTTATCAACATCATCAGGAAATTCGCCAGATCCTTCACCGCCACCGGAAAGTGCGCCACCGGAGGATTCGCCAGGTGCTCCGCCGCCACAAATGGACCCGCCAGAACCGGAACCGCCGGAGGAGGCAGCGGAGGTTAATATTTTGACCCAAGAGGAACAGCAAGAACGAGAGCAACGTGAGCAACTCATGCAACAGATGCATGCATTTGTGGATGAAATTTTCACAGGCAGCCATTGGCACCTGCGAGAAATTGGAATTGGGCAACCTAACGCGAGAATGCCGGACGAGAATTTGACAAAACTCCGAGAGATACTTGACGCAGCGATTGATTGTTTGGAGAAGCAATCTTTAGAGCATATGCGGACTGTGCATGATTTATTGGTTGGTCACATGCAAGGTGGAAGATGCGATTCTCACCGGCTAATTGCACTTGATTATCAGTATACGCAGGACGTCTACAAGTTTCGGGTGCCAATAGTGGACTTCATAATAACCATAACCGAAAACCCGGAAATGTGGGACAAAGGCCTGCAATGGTACCACATGCAGTCCGATGGCATCTGTAGTGTGGAAGATTACCAAAGGCGCTGGATTTCGCTGCAAGGTGTTAGGAGGCAAATGCTCAGCCCGCGCGATTCTTGGGTTGGTCCAGATAGAAGTGGTGTAATGCTCAGACATTTCTGCGCATGTAATCTCCCATTGGGGGATAAACTTTATGGCGCCCTGGATCAAATTTATCAAAGAACATGGGCAGCATTGAAATGTTCGCAGGAAACATTTAGGCGCAAATTGGGCGAAGAATGTCATTCTACACAAATCGCATTCGACAGCATGATGCAATCTATCGGAAGATACATGCAAAGTTTTCGCACCATTCCGCTATCCGAAAATGATGTATTTTATATATATAACCACTACTTGCGACAACTAATTACCGGCATTAACACACAACTCTCGCGACAGAAGTACGAAGAGATTGATTTTGCAGACATCTTGCTTCCCGAAGAAGAAACTGCAGATGATCCCACGGCAAGCGCAACAGGCATGCTGGCAAGGACCACAACTCTCGCCATAGCCGCTGACGGAGCCCTGCTACCTCTGTTGGACGTTGCCCAAACGTCGGATAGCCTGCGCCGTGCACAGAGTGCGTTTCGGCTTATTCTCGACGCCAAAAAACTTCAGGGACCGTTTTTGCGATGTTTGCGCAGGGTAATTCAGCGGCGTTTCTCCATAGATTTTGTGGGGAGTGGCCTTGTCAGTTCGGTGTTTTTGGCGCACGTCGTTGGACATGGCTATAAGTGTGTTCGCCTATTGCAACCGGATGAACTGGAAGCAGCGGCTTTTGTGCGTCCGACCCTCTCCCTCGCTTTCGACTCGCAGACGCGAGCGAATCCAAATTTATCGGGCAGGATGTTGGTCTGTGCGAAGGTTGGCCAAAGATTCGCTGAACTTTTTGGCTGCCACTCTCCAGCCATTGACACTATCGTGCTGAGCGGCAGCGACGATTCGACGGTTCTTGCCATGACGCATGCCGGTCGTCAGACTTTGTATGCGCACATGCATACTCCTGAATTTACTGTTACCAATGAATTTGTATATCAATCTATAATACTTCAAATATTTTACGATTTTGTAGGCCAAATAGATGGGCACCAAGGAAATGCATGCGTCGATGCTGCGGGCGACCTTAGGGCCATCGACTACGGGATGACATTTCCTCCAGTTTTCATCACACTTGACAACGATGAAACGTTGAGCAATTTTGCACGCGCGTTTTGCGCAAACGGACAAAGATCTATTTCCGCAGATTTAACACAGGCCCAAATAAAAGATCGTTTGCAGAAAAGGGATGATTTGAGACATGTTCTCCCAAGGCTACCTCCATTGACGCGGAGAATGAAAAGTGGTCTAGAACAGATGACGAGCGACGAAGGGAAGCAATGGATGCGCGAGATGCTAACGCAGCATAATTTTACTCCAAGAGAAATAGCAGCAGCCATCCAGCGCCTGGACCTTATAAGGGAGCAGTTACCTCATGTGCCCATTGTCAAGAAAAAGAACTATTTGAAACTCTATCAAAGAGGATTCTTAGCGTCGCTATTTTTTCCATCTCTGACTGAAGAGAATTGTCTTCTAAAAGTATATCGAAGGGGACAATGAATGCCGCGTACCTTCATCCGTCGCTGCCGCTCCCCATTGACAGTTGGCAAAAAAGAGCTTGTAGTTTTACGTATTTTTACGAAGAAACAGTGGCATGGTTACGCTGGATGACATGATATTGCGCGAAGATGCGTTTTTGCGCGACGCAGAAAAATTGCACCTAACCTTCGACGAAACAGTCGTTTATTCGCAAATCGAGGACGCAGACGTACGCAAACGTCTGAGAGAATTTGTGGATTATGAGGGCACTTTTGCGGAAGTTTTGGATGAAATTTGCTCCAACGTCGTTGGCAGGACACTTTTTCGGCTCGTTGCAACGAAGGCGGCCATGAAACGGGGAGGGCAGCGCATTGGCCTCTACGACGGTGCGCAAAATAGCAATCTCTACTCGCGGAAGGATTTTGCCGTACTCATTAATTTGCGGATGTTCGACGACAGAGGCATTGGGATTGACGCGCGGCAATACTACTGCATCGACGAGGACGGGCAGATTGTTCCGAAGCGCAAGACCCTCGTGGGCACGCTCTTCCACGAATTTTGCCACGCATTACACGACATTGAACAAATTTCGGAAATAACGGAAGCCGGGGAATTACACAATTCGAACTACATACTCGGGTGTACCTGGGATAACGCGGAGGAATTGCGCACCATCAGCGGCTGCATCTTTGGCGTCGCCTACGACCCAATTTGTGACCACTGCTTTGACCTCTGCTACTCCCTTGGCCGCGGAGAACCATTTCGTCCACGCTACAGCCACCGCGGATTTCATGATCAAACTCCTCCGCACGAAGAAGCAATGGAGAGGCGCAAACTGGCCGCACATCTGTCGGAATCGAGAAAAATTATGGACGGCTGGAAAAAATATGTCCTGTAGAAAAATTTTTAGGACCTTGTGCGAACCAGACACGGCGATTTGCACATTTAGCATTGGCGCAGCCGCGGAAAGAATCTTTCGCCAAAGTGATGGTATGAAAGCGCTAAAGACAGGCCAATCGCTGAGTTCATCGGATTTCCCATAGAAGCGGAAAAACTTCGAAAATTTTTTTAAAAAAACTTGCCTTTTTTCAAAAATGCGTCTATAGATCTCCCCGAAGGGAATAAGAATATGATAGATTTTTTTGAACATATGTGTAAGTCCATCGTGCGGTGGACGAACAACGGTGACTCATTGTCGAGCGCCCAAGTTGCCTCGCTCGCTACAGGGCTCGGTTTGTTAGCTGCTTCCGTTGTCCTTGTGCCGAGTTTGGGTGGAAGTGCAGCAGTGGCATATCTTGCTAATACGAAGTGGGCACTTAGCGCTGTGACAGGTACTCTGGCAGTTGCGGTTTTCGTCGCACGGGCGTTGATTAACTGGGAAGAGACGGCAGAGAATCAGGATGATGATGAAGCCTGATACGGGCACCTTCTACTCATGGCTGTTGTAAAACAGCCGATCACAACCATGGTCTAAGTGACTACGGGACTGGCACAAAATTGTGCCAGTGAGAGATTTTTTTATATCACCCAAAGTATATTAGTAAAAACATTGTCATTAAAAGATTTTTTCCATTGACAGGTCTGGCGTTTTTCCGTGCCATCTTTCGGCGGGAGAGTTCTTTATGGGTACCATTTGTAATGCGCTGCGCTGTGGAGTAGCAACAGCGTGGAGAGAAGAATTTGTTGAGACAAATCCATTGTTCTCGAATTTGATGTGGCTATGCTTTTTCCCGGTAAGAGCAGTGTCAACACTGGCAGAAGGTGCACTGTTGATCGCCTATGGATGCGCTAGCAGCGTGGTGTTGATAATTTCTGTTTTGTTGAAATTTAAAAATGGCATATTCATTGTTCGCGTGATAAGAATTGTATACCTTTTGATTTGCGAGCTTCTTCCGCGGAGCTTCGTGCTAGACGAAAAACCTAAGATTCTCCCAAAGAAAATCGCAACGGATGGGAATGTACGCTATCCTCACAGGCCGTTGGGGAAATCATTTCTAGGTGCAATGAAGGAAAAGATTATATTCAGGATGTTATGGAGCCTATCTTGGCTTGTACGATTTTGTTTGTTCGCTTTGAGCAAGGCACTTATCACGCCAGCGTCGATTGTGAGTGCTGGGGCTCGAGCGGTATATTTCATTGGTAATGGCATGTGTAATCTATAACCGTTCGGCACAATCTGGCACAAGAGGCTGTTGCGCGTGGAGGCGGGAGTACATTCCGTTGTCCTTGCGGAGCAGTTCGCTATGAGTTCCGCATTCCGTGATGCGTCCACTTTCCAAAACCACGAGAAAATCTGCCCGTGCGATCGTCGATAGCCGGTGGGCGATGACGATGACCGTTTTATTACGCGTCAAATTTTCCAGAGCCCGTTGCACTTGCGCTTCCGTGCAATTGTCCAATGCACTCGTGGCCTCATCCAGTAATACGATGGGGGCATCTTTGAGAATGGCTCTGGCAATGGCAATTCGCTGCTTCTGGCCGCCGGAGAGAAGGACGCCGCGCTCGCCCACCTCCGTGTCTAAACCCTGCGGGAGACTTTCGATGAAAGTCGTCAGCATGGCCGCTTCGACGGCTTTTGTAAGATCTTCCGAAGAGGCATTTTGTCGACCCAATAAAATGTTTTCACGGATACTACCGGAAAAAAGAAAATCGTTCTGAAAAACAACGGCAATACTCTGACGCAGATCTCCAATGGGAATTTGGCGCAGATCCCGGCCGTCGATGGTGATGCGTCCCCGTTGCACATCATAGAGTCGCAGAAGTAGATGCACGAGAGTACTTTTTCCACTTCCAGAATTGCCAACAATGCCGACCGTTTGGCCGGCGCGCACAAAAAAACTCACATCATTCAGCACGGGACATTCTTCGCGGTAGGAAAAGGAAATTGACTCAAATGCGATGCCCTCGGACACACTTATGGCGCTGACCGGTGCAAATGGTTCCGCCGGAATTTTTGGCCGCATGCGCATGGTTTCGCGAATGCGTTCGGCGGCAACGATTGATGTTTGGATAGCGGTAAAATTTCCCCCAATTCCCTTGATGGGGTTGTAGAGCAGCAGTAGCGCGGCGACGAAAGAAGCAAATTCTCCGGCACTCATGAGTTCATTCGTGATAAATAACCCGCCAATGGATAGCACGCCAGCTAGACCGATGGAAATGATAAAGTGCATGATCGGCGATGGCCAGTTGGCGTGTCGCACGAGCCGCATGTCGGTCCGAAATAGCGAATCCACAAGCTCCGCGTGGCAACGATTCTGGCGCTCCTGCAAATTATACGTTGCAATGGTGCGATTTCCGCCGCAGCACTCGCCGTAAAAAGCCATCTCTTCGGCACTGGTCAATTGACTTTTTTTCGCCAAGGCGCGCATTTTTTTTCGCACAATGCGCAGGGGGAAAAAAGCCACGCACACAGCGGATAAAGCCATGACGGCCAACCACCAAGACGTGTACAACAGGACGGTGGCAAGGGCAATGGAGGAAACAAAGCGAGTGAGAAAGCAGCGGACATGGGTCATCATCGCTCCGAAGGCAGTATTGGCATCTGTGGAAAACCGTAAAAGTACACTACCAGAATCACTTGTGTCAAAATAGGCGCTGTCCATGAGAAGCAGGTGCTGGAAAAGTTTTCGCTTCACATCCCGGACCATACAATTTCCAACCCAGGCATTTACGTAGGCAGCGCAGAAAACAAAACAGCCCTGCGTTGCGGTGAAAAGGACAATGAGAAGCGGGATGGAAACGGCAAAATGAGCGCTGCCACCGTGGGCAATTTGGTCGACGAACGGTCGCAAAAATGCCGCAATGACGGCCTCCATGGAACCAACGGGAATTGTGAGGATAATCCCGAAAATGGCGATCCAGCGGTAGGGTCGCAGCCAGCTCCACAAAAAGCGCAGCAAAGGATTCACGGCCGTACGCAGATGGGGATGGCAAGTGTGCGGAATCCCTCGACGTTTACGAAAAATGTTCCTTCCGCCGGCGCAACTCCTTCCACCATAAAATTGATGCTACACCGGCCGCGGGGGATGGACGTATCCTCCACGCAAATGGCATCGGGAATGTCGGTGGTAATATCCACGGGCAGACCATGTTCAGGAGCTGCTGCGGAAGCGGTAAGAACAATGTTTACGCGTTCACCGACGTGCAAATCCACATTGCGCGGAACGGCACTGATAGATCCAGAATCAATGCGAAACTTCCCCGCTGGGATGCTCCCATCTTCGTTGGCAATGGTAAGCAGGTAGCCGCTACCGGAGGGGAGCGCCGGAACGAAAAATTGCAGGGCCGTTGCCGATTCAAAATGAGTTTCCGCGGGAACGGAGCCAACCATTACCACGTCGTCTTTGCCAAATCCTCGGCCTATGACGGTGATGCGCGTGCCGGGCGTGCCGCGAGTACTGTCAAGACCGAGCACGTAGCGATTGCTCAATTCCAGGGTAAAGGTGTTCGACTTGCAGCTCTTTGGCCGATTTCCAGTCTCATGCCGCTGCACGTAGTCTATGTCAAAATAATAGGAAATGTTGCTGTGATCTTTTGGCATGGCATATTCGTAAATGTATGCGTCAAATCCACTTCTCCGCATGCCGCGCGCCTTCCCGTCTACGATAACCTTTGCACGCACGGTCTCGCGATCAACGTCACCGCTGCGAACATGAAAACGCATGGAAAGAGGGTAGGTCTCCGCCGCGTTTGTCGCCATGATGCGCGGCGTCGTATTTTGCACGCTCACGTGACTGCATGCGGAAAGTAAGCCCAGTGCCATAATGCAAAAAGGTCGTTTCATAGGTTAATCCCTTCTGTGAATCATTCGATTGGAGAATTTTAGGCGAGTCAAGCGTGAATGAGGTATTTTTAGGTGTAATTTTTTCGCAATGCAGTGCAAAAACACCAGGAAAAAGTTATGCGAATCCCAGAATTTTAAAAATAGCCATTGACATTGCCCTCATTTCCTGCCCTCCTCGTGATAGGGCGGCTAGCTCAGCCGGTTAGAGCAACCGGTTTACATCCGGTAGGTCGCAGGTTCGAGTCCTGTGCTGCCCACCAAAATTCGACTCCTGGATCGGCTTGTCGGGCAATTTAAGAAAATTGGAAAAATTTCCCTGGTAAGTCCCTGGCAAGGATTTTCGCTTCAAAATGCAACTGATAAATTTTGCCTTAGCGGGCGTACGCGTGCGTCAAGCTATGTCCATCAATTCCCATGACGTTAAAAAAATTGCAAAAATATTCCCCAGAAGCCGCGAAACGCCATGCGACGGGGAAATCCGAGAAATTTTTAACATTTTTCGGTGAAAAATTTGAAGAAAGTCTTGGAAAGCATTGAAAATTGTGTTGCATGGCGGGCTGGTATGAGTGTGCGACGAGTGGGAATTCTAACCGCCGGCGGCCTGGCTCCGTGTCTGTCCGCCGCCATCGGGTGTTTCATCAGGCGCTACACAAGCGTGGCCCCGGAAATAGAAATCATTTGCTACCGCCACGGTTACGCCGGAGTTTTGAAGCGGGATTTTTTCGTCGTCGATTCGGGCATGCGGGATGTGGCGGATAGATTTTTTGCGTTTGGGGGCAGCGCCATCGGGAACAGCCGTGTTAGGTTGGCGAACGCAGAAGATTGTGCGCGACGGGGTCTGGTCAAGGCAGGAGAAGATCCGCAAGTTGTTGCTGCAGAAAATTTAGCAAAAGATGGCGTCGACGTTCTGCACACAATTGGCGGCGATGATACCAATACGGTGGCGGCTCAACTGTCCGCACTTTTGTCTAACGGCGGCTACAACATGGCCGTGGTAGGGTTGCCAAAAACGATCGATAATGACATTATGCCAATCGCGCAATCACTTGGTGCGGAAACAGCTGCCCGCGAAACTGCGCATTTTTTCACGCACATTGTCAACGAGTGCACCACAAGTCCCCGCATGCTCATCATACACGAGATTATGGGACGTAACTGCGGCTGGCTCAACGTTGCATCGGCCATTCGCTATAGAAATTGGCTGTCGCAGCAAAAATTCGTCGCACCCGCCGGATTGGACAGCCAGCGTTGGGATATTCATGGCGTATATATACCTGAAATAGAAATAGATATGCAAAAAGAAGTCGAACGATTGCGTGCTGTTATGGAACGGCTGGGCAACGTGAATCTTTTTGTCAGCGAAGGTGCCTGTCTTGGAACGATTTTGAAAGAACTGGAACGGGAAGGGCAGGAGGTTCCGCGCGATGCTTTTGGGCATGTTAAATTAGACATTGTAAATCCGGGCAAATGGTTCGGAGAAAAGCTTGCCAGCCGCATATGTGCCGAAAAAATTCTCGTACAAAAAAGTGGCTATTTCGCCCGTTCCGCGCCTCCGTGCGACGAAGATTTGCGACTCATTCACGCCTTCGTCGATTTGGCCGTGGATGCGGGTCTGGAAAAAAGATCCGGAGTTATTGGCGGCGATTGCGAACTCGGCGGTGTTCTGTCTTGCATTGCATTCGATAGAATTTGTGGCGGAAAAGCATTTAATTGCAGTGAACCATCGTGTCGCAAGCTATTTGCGGACATCGGACAGAGCTGAGAGAGGATTCTGCAAAAAGAAAAATGTCTATGCAGTTGTGGCGCGGAGTTCTTGCGGAGAGAGGTTTAGCAATGCACACAATTTGTGAGATGCATCGATGGAAAATTCGCCACATTTGATTCGCCGCAACCCATGTAAGTGCGCTGGACAACCCAAGCGCTGGCCGATGTCGCGGGCAAGACTTCGTATGTAAGTTCCTTTGGAACAAGATATTTCCAAGCGCAGTAGCGGAGTCGACCAGTTAATGATGCGCAAATTGTAGATTTGTATCGCATTTGGTGCCAATGATATGCCCAAACCGCGGCGGGCATGGCGGTAACAGGGTACCCCATTTATTTTCTTGGCGCAGAATTGCGGCGGGATTTGCAACTGTTCTCCCAGGAATTTCGGCAAAACTCGACGAATATTTTCTTCGGTGATGGTGGAAAAATTTCCAAATTGCAATGCAACTCCCTCGCGATCATCCGTTACCGTTGAATATCCAAACCGAATGATCGCATCGTAGACTTTGTCGCTCGATGAAAGCGCGGCGGATAATTTTGTCGCCTTGCCCAGTAACGCCACGAGCAAGCCCGTTGCCAGCGGATCCAATGTCCCAGCGTGGCCCACTTTTGTCAGACCGAACCGCCGCCGCAATTTCGCCAGTACACCGAACGATGTGGCGGCTAAGTCTTTGTCAATTAGCAAAATTCCATCCATCGCGTCCGTCGCCTATTCCCCATCCAAATTCTCGTCTGCGTCCAAATCCGTCAGGGCGGCAAATTCATGGGATCGGCGCCGAAATAGACAGCGTGCAAGCCCGTAGAATAAGTAGCCAAAGAACACGATGGCAATGGAATAGATGGAACAAAGTAGCAGCAAAGCACATGTCGTGGCAGCTCCAATGAAAGAATAAAATCCCGTGCGGAAATTCCACGTAATATGTTTGAAGACAGGGAAACGAATTGTGCTAATCATGAGAATGGAAAGCAACAACATTGACGGCAGGAGTAGGATAGCGAACGAGGACGGCACTTCCGCACGCACGAGAATAACGGCGATAGCGAGAATGACTCCAGCGGCCGCAGGGACGGGCAACCCAATGGAATCATGCACGTGTGCATATTTTTCACTTTTGGGGAGCAACGGCGTGGTGAGGACATTGAAGCGGGCAAGGCGGCCGGCGCAGCAGAGCAAATAGATAAATCCCACAAGCCAACCGAATTGTAAAAATAGCGAGTCCAAATATCCTGGATAATTTCCAGGCGACGGCGACAGAATGAGAAAAAAGACGAGTAGGGCTGGCGCAACGCCGAAGGACACCAAATCGGCCAATGAGTCAAATTCTGCGCCGAAGAGAGAGGTGCGTCCACTCGAACGGGCAACGCGTCCATCTAGGAGGTCAAATGCCGCTGCGAGAATGATTAGCCAAATTCCCTGCGTGTAGTACGCGACGGGATTGTGACCCACCAGCGCCCCGTATTTCGCCTGAATGAAGCGCAAAATGGCCAAGAATCCAAAAAATAGGTTCCCGGCCGTAAATAGGTTCGGCAGGAAAAATACGCGGCATGCGTCCGTCGAATTTGTGTAGGAATGGTTCGTCTCCATGGAATCCTGCGCGTCATAGTCCGAACTATGGCTGCTGTGTCAATTGCGTTTTTGCAATTGCGACGTAGCGAAGGTACTCACCCACATGTATGCAAAACCAAGCAATGCCTGGCAGGTCTATGCATCAAATCATACCTCCCTCGGCAATCCGATTTTTTTCGTTTAAATCACGCCAGAGAAATTTTTTCGGGAGCGTCATACCTTTTATGTAAACTTTCGTTTCCCTCTACTATTGCCCAGCTCTCGAAATCATTCTATTTTCAAGCGAGACCACGAGCTGCGAGTAAATTATGCCCCAGTTTTTAATTTTACCAGTCCATTAGACCCTTTGCGAAATTCTCAAACCTGCGTGAAAAAGAGAAAGTTAATTTTCCGCATAAATAACGCTTGCAAATTTTGCAAAATCGTTTAAAATCACGCACCATAATGAGTAGCGTCCATGCGCTGTCACCGTTTAGGCCGATCTCCACCGATCAAATCACCCTCGAGCGCGAACTATTTGCAGATGCATGTGCCAATAACGACGTTAACATTGACAAATTGATGAAGCTAAGGAAAATCCCCGAATTCACATATCCATTCAATGCTATCTTAAGTGTATTACTAGCTTTTCAGGACGGGGGAGAGGACGGGAGAATAGTTGGAGAAATAGTAAATTTGACACTTGATGCATGCGATAGGGTAGGACAGGGAGCCGACGACTTTATTCTTCAAATTATCAATATGACTGCTATGCTTACTGGATCATCGCAAGGTGACCTTTCACCTGAGAGTGCGAGGAAATTAACCGCTGTTGCATTGGAAAGCTTAGAAGTAATCGAGCCAGCAGCTCTAGGGAGTGCTAAAACAGCGGGTACATTTAAGCGGTTTTACAATGCAGCATATTGCTGCGCTGTCAACGCATTTTTTGCTGACATAGGTGATGGTTTCGTTAAGTTTCAAGCACCTGGCAGCACGCCACCACTTAAGGTTACTTTCAGACCTCGAATGGCAATAGCCACTAGTATTGAGATTGCTGCCAAAGATTTCGATAGTCAGTTCGGCTCTGCGAATTTCTCCCTCGTCGAAACCTATGATACTGTAGATAGTTTTCGCATTGGTTGTCTACAAGCGAGCTTTACGCATGCCTTCACATACCCATATTTGGTAGAGGACAGGACACAGCAACTACCATCACCTCCGGCAGCAGCGCCAGCGTCTCCTCCCGCTCCACGGGTAAATCGGGCAGAAAATAACCGAATAGATTTGGAACAACGAAGACAAACAATGCAAAATAAGGCACAGGAACGTGCGAGAGATGCAGCGGTTGATCCAAATCTAGAAGCAGAAATCAGTGCTCAGATAGAGAACATGGAAAGAAATCCAGACGAAGCAATACAGGAACTTGGCCATGCGCTGGCGGAGGTAAGCTTGCGCAGGGAGCTCACAGATGAAATGATACAGTATGCGCCGAAGCGGGTCTATGACCCTTGTGAGGATTCGTCTTCTTGGATGAGACTGGCGCAATACGGAAGGATGTGCCCGCCATTGCTCTCTGATTTTGCAGTTTCCGTACATCCCAAAGAAGCTCTAACCCGTCCTGAGATTCCTGGTAGCAGCGGCGGCTCTTGTTTGGGACCATCAGTTCATGTGTCCCATGCAAACCTTTTCAGTAGTCCCCAAAAAAGTATATACAATCCTAAAATCGCTCCGGATAAAAAACGGCGTCCTGGGCACAGTTTTCCCCCCCACGAGCCATCCCATCATATTGCCAACACTCCCCTCCCAAGATTTCTGAATACTACAGAGGGTGGAGATCATTGGATATCTGTCGGACGGAATCAAAGTGATTGCAATAGTGTTTTTGGGCCTACACATGTCTCGTGTGCTCCAGACTCAACAATGGCGGCTCTTGGGAAGAGGAAGTCAAACGTTCAAACTTTTCATACAGCGTTATATGCCAGAGGAATTCGTACCATAGTTGACATGCGGGATGAAAAAACAGTTAGCGATTATCGGGCAGTAGATCCGAGAGTTGAAGACAGAACAAGAAGGAATGTCGGGGAGAATGGCACAGGTGGTCACGTTGAAAATTTTCGATTCAATCCGGGCGATGAACAAGAAGCAGTCCAAATGACGTATATTAACTTTCCGATCAAAGACCTAACAGCGGCTACCAACCCAGCTACCCTGGCACTAATGAGGAGAATACATCGCAACATCGGGACGCCGCCTGGTGGAGTTGTTTTTCATTGCGATGGAGGACTCGGCCGTGCACCGACGGCTGCTGTGGAATATCAACTCTATAGAATTGCATTATTGGCACGTCAAGCCGGATTTAACCTTGCCTTTGACGGGAATCATCCAGAGAATATGTTTCTGGACGATGAAACGGTAAATTTAGCCCATATCCTGCGAAATTGCCTAATTCTGGGAGTCGGAGCACGTAACACATTTGTGCAATCCAAGGAGCAATTCGAAGCTTTGCCAGATTTTGCGAAATATTTAACAACTTTGGAACCAGCAGCTTTAGAGCCGGATGCACCAGACCCGGAAGAAGAAGCAGTAGCGTCGCTCGTAGAACCTAATCTAGAGAAGCTTAAAGAATGGTATGAAGATGATGCAGAAGATGAAAGTGAAGAAGAATGACGGAGATATGCCAGTGTGATTCTTGCTGGACGCTCCTCCCAAAATCATCCGATAATCTTCCCGGCGAGGGATAGCATTTGTCCGTTGCGGAAGATTGAGATTTGTCCGCTACTCTGGGAGATGACGACGGCTAGGCAATCGTGGGCCTTTGTGAATGCGGCTGCGGCCATGTGTCGCGTCCCCAATCCTCCTTGAAGCACGATGCGATGCTCGTCGGGTACATGCACCATGACACCGGCCGCCTCCATGATGCCATCGCCATCCACAACAAATGCGCCATCCAGCGCGGCAAATTCCTTAATGGTTTCGTCCATGAACGGGTTAAGCATGTTACGTTCTTCTCTTGGATAACCTTGGAAAGGATTGAGCACGAGCGGACGGTAGTAATTTTTCAGGCGTTCGTGCTGGCCCACAATGAACATCGATCCAACCGGGTGTCCCTCGCGGCCTTCCAGGGCGATTTCGTGGGCAATGGCGATAACTCTTTCGAATACTTCCGGCTTCACATTTTTAGGAATGAGACCGTGCCGCGCGCTCAAAAGTGCGCGATATTCCTCGGCAACATTTACGACGAGCAGACAATCGAGGCGGTTGCTCCCCTTCATTCCTCCGATGCAGCAAACTTTTTCTGACATGTGCAGAATGTCGCGGCTCAGGGCAAGTAGGATGGCGCTGCGCAGTTGTACGAGGCGGTAATTTGCGTAGCTGGAGACTGTTAGGATGTGATCGGCGTCGACATCGGGCGGCAGAGTTTCCCGGGGAATCGCCGTAATCAATACGCGCTTCATGCCGCTTGGACAGCTGGAAAAAACTCCCCAGTCGCTGACCGCATCGGCAAAAATAAATGTGCAGGTGCAGCCGGACGCAACGGCAAGGCGAAAGGATTCCCGGAGAAAGGTTCGCAATTCATGAAAATGCGACGGTCTTGCGATAGTTGTGGAAAAATTACAGTCAAACAGTGAGATAATAGCGTCGTACAGCTTGTCCAGCGAGAGATTGCCATCGATAATTTTCGGATCCGCACAATCGCGCAGAATGTGCATAATGCCGTTGAGTAGAGACAGATGACTCTCGCAATTTTCTCCGAACAGTACGAGCACAAGCAAGCGCACATTGCCATATTCCGGTCGACCATTCACATACAAACCGCCGGGGCAGCGGCCAACGGCGATGACATAGGAAGGACGACGCATGGGGATCCGCATGTTGGGAACGGCAATGCCATTCCCGAGACACGTTGACATAATGTTCTCTCGCGCAAGCAATGTGCGCAATGTGGCATCTTTGGAAATTTTCAAATGTGACGGGAATACATCCAGCAATTCACCAAGTGCTCCCTCCAATGTGCTGGACTTGAGGGTGATGAGGCGACTCCGAACAAACGTACCACGAAACAACATCGTTGCTAACATGGTGAATAATTGTGGGGAAATGTCAATGCAATGTGCCAGTAAATGTGTGAAATTTTGTTATTTTTTAGCATTGCCGTAAAGGTGATTCAGAACTGTGCGGTCGCATCATCGTCTAACTCACACGCCATCTGGCTCGACGTCCGGCGGCGGTGGCGGCGGGGCAGCCGGATCCAATCCCTGGCGCGCCAGTTGTGCGCGCTCTTCTGCGGCTGCGCGAGCATCTTCTTCCAGACGCTCCCCCCAGATGCCTAATAGGCCATAGAATAACATAATTTCGCAGGGGAAGTTATGAATGTTCATTTGATTGAGTCTTACTTCTATCCCGCGATCTGTTTCATTTTGTTGGAGAAATATTGCCCGCCAGGTGTAAAGGTAAAAAAAAGCCTGCAAGGCAGTTGCGTCCGTTGGCAGCGCAAGTATGACAATATTTTCAATGCAGTGCGTGCGGTACACATGGGCATGTAGCGGATCGGATACCCAATCGCCTCCTACGGATATCTGCATGTGATACCTTTCATTGGGCCCACCAAACGGTCTTTCTATAAAATTTTCCATCACCCCCCTGCCGAGCCCCAGGGCGTTAAATCCCAAGCTTGAATACCCATATTTCCTTCCAAGGGCAGCCGCGAGCATGCCACCCATGGATATTCCGGCGAAAACGGGAACTATCTTTATGGTGTGCGTTGGATCGGCGTTGTATGCGTCAATTTGCCGTTGCACGCCCATATAAAATCGCTCTGCCGCAAGTAAGTTTGGCGGAACTCCATTGCATAAATTTACGAAGCAATTTGCCAGTGATGGAGGTGTATGAGCTCCACCAAAGTAGATTGCCAGTGGCTGCACCAGTTGGCCAGATGGGAACGGATTCGCCAAACCGTTTATCCTTGCGTCATCAGATTCGCATACAGTTGGGAGGAGCATGGCACATCCGAGGCGATCTTCTCCGTCCATCCAGGTTCGCGTAGGGATTTTATTACACCAATCGACTCCGTGTGCTTCGAAGCGGTCTTGTATCATTTCTGTGTCAAATCCATCGCTAAGAGCATGCCGGAAATTGTTGACGATGGCGGCCATGGTCGGATTTTGAAAGCTTGCCGGGAGTGTGAACTCTCCGCCTGTCGGCGGATGACATCTACGAATCGGTGAAGAGATTGCACGAGCCTGTTCTTTTTCCGCTTCGTTATACGCGGACCAGCAATTGAATAGCGCAGCGACAACCTTGCAATATAAATCCCGTATGTATTGCGCTCTGTCAGCTGTCGTCACAATCCGTATGATTGGAGTGCCTATGCTGACAAACAAAAGTGAGACAAAGCCAATGAGCGGAGACAAAGTTACCGCCACGACAGTACATGTGACGGCAACCATTTTCCCACCACTTCCCCCCTGTGGCGGAGGAACGTATACGGCTTCCCTGACCACAAATGTGGCTGCCCCAACCATCGGAGGGGATTATCCTTTTATTTCATTCTATTGTCAAGTTTTCGTTAGGACAACACATGAGAAAAACACCAAAAAAGCAGTGCTAAAATGCCTTTGCAGAGGTGTTTGCATTAGACCAATTGCGAAATTCAAGAAAATCGACCAAAAAGCAGCCTAGATGCCAAATTTCAAGAATTTTGCAACGGGTCTATTACTCATCAAACAATCTAGACAATTGCGCTATGGATCCAGTTGTTTGCATTTGCGACAGCATCTTCTTGCCCTGCGGCGTTTTGAGTTTTTTCATGGCTTTTTTCATGGATTCAAAGTGCTTCAGTAGGTGATTCACATCTTTTAATTGCACTCCGGAGCCACGTGCGATGCGCAATTTGCGACTTCCTGCGATGATCTGCGGACGACGCCTTTCTTCCATCGTCATTGCGCGAATAATAGCCTTACTTTGGTCCATTAGTGATAACTCTTTCGGCGAGATTGTCGCATTGCTCATCCCTGGTAGCATTGTCATGATATTTCCGATTGGGCCCATTTTTCCAATTTGTTCCAGCTGCGAGAGATAGTCGTCGAAATCGAATTCCGCTTTTTTGAATCGCTTCGAAAGACGTGCCGCTTCCTCCCTGTCGACGCGTTCGTGGGCTCTCTCCACCAGGGACACCACATCGCCCATCCCTAAAATGCGCTGCACCATGCCGTCCGGACGAAAAATATCCCAGTCGTCGGCGGTTTCACCGAGGCCAACAAATTTGACGGACACGCCGGTGGAATGTTTCATGGACAAAGCTGCTCCTCCGCGGGCATCGCCGTCCAATTTTGTCAGTGCGACGCCGGTTAAAGAAACGGCTTCGTGGAATGTTTTTGCAACATTCACCGCCTCCTGTCCAAGGGCTGCATCGGCAACGAGCAGAACTTCTTGTGCACGGATTAATTTCTGCATCTCCACCAACTCATGGACAAGTGGTTCATCCACTTGCAGCCGGCCGGCGCTGTCAAAAATAATCGCGTTTGCTTTTATTTCCTCGCCGTAGTTCAGGGCACTTTTCGCAACGGCCATTGGAGAACGGGCTGTGCGGTCGACGAAGCATTGAATTCCTTCCGCCAGAGCCATCTGCTCCAATTGGTCCGCGGCAGCTGGACGTTGCAAATCGCAACCGACCAATAGGGGTGTATATTCCTTCCGTCGCAACCATTTGGCCAATTTAACGGCCGACGTAGTCTTTCCGGAGCCATTCAAACCCAACAACAGCACGCGCAGTGGCCGCTCTTCGCAAAATTCCGTCTCCTCTCCCAGCAAATCCAGCATCGCATCGTGAATTATTTTGATGAGTTGCTGCCCGGGGGAAATGGAGCGCAACACTTTCTCTCCCATAGATTTCTGCCGAATATCCTCGAGAAACGCACGGACAACCTCAAAGGACACATCAGCATCCAGAAATGCATCGCGTACTTCCTTCAACGACGCGGCGATATTCTTCTCGCTGATCGTATTCAACCCTCGCAACGACCGCACAGCATGTTGCAATTTCTCGGAAATCTTCTCAAACACGCTCTGAGGAGAGCAAAACTTCCAACAAACGCAAATTGTTTTTTAAAATTTTTACATCCCCGTTGACAGGCACTCCAATCACCGTATGATATATTATAGAAGTTTCA
>JAITFC010000087.1 GCA_031281635.1 Puniceicoccales bacterium
ATTTCCCGCATCAAAAGATATAGTTTTATTGTCTTCGTCAACATTGCATCCATCTGGATGCGCCCATTCATCTAGATGGATGCCATATGATAGTCCGGAAAAGCATAAAAACGCTCCAATTAAGCATGAAAAATGCTTGTAGATCTGTCTCGCTGTCACCGTAACATCTTACCAAAAGGACTGGATGATGCAAGGGGAAAGTAAAGAAAATGCAAAAAATATTTTCCGGGATCCGTGAACTGTAATGCCCTGGAGAAAAATGAATTTCTTCTAAAATTCGCAGAAAACGATTGACGGAGCTCATTGGCGCCCCACTGCGCTGAAAAATAAAAAATTTCTGGGAATTCACTGTGTCGATGTTTTGAGATGAGGCGGCTCCGACAGCGTTCGGAAGAAGCATCCCGGCGGCAAATTCTCACCGTAAAAGATTTCATTGACATGGAGATGTTTTTTCGCATTCATTGGGGTCTGAAGAGGAGGAATTGGGATGATATGGATCGCGGAGATAACGGGAAATTTAACCGCAGCGATGGCTTGCCTGGGAGCGGCGATTGGCGTTGGCATGGTCGGAGCGAAGGCCGCAGAGGCCGTCGGACGGAATCCGGACGCAATGGGTAAAGTCTTGGTGCAGGCTATTTTGGGCATGGCGCTTGCGGAGGCGGTCGTCTTCTACGGGCTGTTTCTTGCTTGAAATTCAGCCAACTGCGTTCGCGGGGAGTGCATGCAATGATTTTTGGCTTGGAAAGTCTTTTAGCCGCGGCCCAGGGCATTTGGGCTACAATCCGCGCAATCGGAAGCGCAATTGGTGCCGTTGCTTCCCGTTTCCATGTGGAATGGTCCCTGCTTTTTGCGCAAATGTTCAATTTCGCAATCGTGGCATATGTGCTGCATCGCTTTGCATTCAAGCCACTTATGCAAGCAGTAGACGAGCGTCGGAAAAAAATCGAAGAAAGTCTACAAAAAGCAGAAGAGGTGAGGCGGCGTATGGCACAGGCGGAGACGGAGCGGAAGGCCATCCTCAGAGAAGCAGCGGAGAAGGCGAAGAGCATCGTGGAATTGGCTCAGTCTGAGGCGGAAAATCTCGAAGAACGGGAGCGACAACGTACGAAATCTGAGTTAGATGCGTTGCGGCAAAGGGAGCAAGCACTCATTGCGGATGAACGCGAAAGTTCTCTTCTGCAAGCACGTAGCCAGTTGAAAGAGGAAGCTGTCCGCCTGGCGCAGAAACTCCTAAAGGCGCAGGTGAGCGAGGACCAGATGGTGCAGTGGACCGCCGCCGTCATTAGATCGTGCAAGGCAGAATAGTGCTGAGGAAAAATTGTGGAACTGAAAAAACGCACGGGGCACGCTTCTTTCCGCATTGCATCGGCATTGTTGAAGCATAGACAGCCGGGAACGGCATTTGGCGCACTCACGGAATTGCTGCAAAATTTTAAGGCACCCACGCGGAGAAATTTTCTACGGACTATTCTCGGTGCCGTCCGTCGGCAGCTCGCTTTCTCCCAATGCGTTGTCGAATATGCTGGCACATTATCCCCCGAGGAACGCCAGCGCATAGAGCACGCATTTTCTGCCCAAATTCCCGAGAATTGCCAGTTGTCATTCCACAAAACTCCATCACTCCTGGCCGGCATACGCGTGTGCGTCGGCGACCAACGCTGGGAATTTTCTCTCAATCGCGCAATTCAACAGTTTCTTGCCGATTAAATCCGACAGTCGCAGGATGTCGGAGCGCATTCCAAACAATTTGCATCACTTTGGCACTGTGTAATTCACATTTTCTTTTGGATCTTTTCTTGTTTTTTTTAAAAAGTGCAATAAAATTTGTGTAACCGTAAAAATTCCCCAGTGTGTGACTGGATCAACTTTTGCGAACCTCTTTTTGGATTAAAAAATCCCTCTTACTTTCTTAAATCGCCCGCTAAGCCGCACTGGGAGCCTGGTGGAGCCGAGGGGATTCGAACCCCTGACCCCCACAATGCCATTGTGGTGCTCTACCAACTGAGCTACGACCCCCTCCGCCGTGGCACGCCCCACAGGAGTCGAACCTGTAACCTCCTGATCCGTAGTCAGGTGCTCTATCCAATTGAGCTAGGGGCGCCCGGGACACGCAAACTGTCTCGCGAAATGCGAAAATGCAAGCCTTTTTACGCGCATAATCGAAAAATTTAGACCCGTGGTGATTTTTCGTCGGACAAATGTACCCGTCAGAAAATAAAAAGCCTACAACATGCGGCAGTGATTCCCCATCGACAAAGATATTGGTGCATACGTCGCGGCAGTCCTATGCACTGCCGCATCATCCTCAATCAAAGTCAAAACCGTCAAGAGGGTTATCCGCTTCTGACGGCTTCATGCTTTCGAATGTGGGGAAAGCCTGAACAAGCCATCGAATTGGTGAAGCTTTGCATACTTTTTCAGCTAACTCTCCGTCCTCGCGTAATATGTCACGCAGCCATTGGGAGTCGCACAAGCATTGCACGGCTTCATACCATCCTTCGACGGGTATTCTCCCCCATTCTTTATCATCTGAGGAGTAAACGGTCACGGAAGAAATTGACTCCGGTTTTTCCGTTAAAAGGACAAATATCAGTGGGTATATTTGACGGAGAATTTCTATAAGGAATGTAGATCCAAATTCGGCTATCCCGAGACATTCATCTTTTACATAAGGAATACATTCGTACGATATGAATTGGGAAAATTGATCGGGAGATCGCATTTCATCCCAACATTTTCCCTGCATCCCAGGGGGGGTATCTGGAATCAAACAAAAGTTGAGTTTGATTTTGACCGTGTCTTGGTCGCGTATTTCAGACATCATCGTCGCTGCAAAATCCCTTGGAAGCAATAATTTTTGACACGCAACCTCGATTACATGTATGAGGTCATCGGCTGATGGATTTTTGCTCATTTCAGCGTAAAGATACTTCCCCAGCTCCGTCCAGAGTCTGATTGCTTCACATATTTTTTTTACTCGATCGCCCTGAGGTGATTTTTGGGGAGGCTGCTGCACCGGAGAAGCGGAAGGCTGCGCCGAAGGAGGCCGCGCCGAAGGAGGAGGCTGCACCGGAGGAGCCGGAGGAGCTGGAGGAGCGGAAGGCTGCACCGGAGAAGGTGATTGTGGAGGAGGAGGCTGCACCGGAGAAGGTGATTGTGGAGGAGGAGGCTGCACCGGAGAAGGTGATTGTGGAAGGGGAGTCTGCGTCGGAGAAGCGGAAGGCTGTGCCGGAGGAGGTGATTGTGGAAGGGGAGTCTGCGTCGGAGAAGCGGAAGGCTGTGCCGGAGGAGGTGATTGTGGAAGAGGTGATTGTGGAGGAGGTAGCTCGTCGGTCTCCGGAGGATTCGGTGCTGATGGGGCTGGCTCTGGGCGCGCAGCCCGACGGCACCAAAAAATTATCAACTTCAAATAAATGGCATACCACGATTGTCTGAAATTCGCAAACAGCAGCGGAAGTCCAAAAACAGGTATAAATGGCGTGCCGAGCACTACTAAAATAAACCGTGAAATTGGAAATTCCACACGCACTTCCAAACCGCTGCGAACGGCATCCAAGAGCTGCTCTTTACTGATATCTTTGCCGCCCCATCGGTCACACGAACCTTGAAATGTTATTTGAACGCCATTACAAAGTACATAACCCATGTAATTTTTGATGGTGTATTTTCTTGCTTTGTCAATTTTTTTTGTTGAGTTGCTGTGCCAATACTATTTTCGCATTCACTCCCTTGTGGTTGAGTCACGATTCGTCCGCTGCCCAGCAAAAACCTGGCGCCATACAGTTTCAGCCGCTCCGTGAGCCTGGTGGGAGGTGGCGGACTCGAACCGCCGACATCCAGTGTGTGATACTGGCACTCTAACCAGCTGAGCTAACCCCCCAGTGAAGACATTATCTTCCAATGCATCTGCCGCGCCGTGTCAATGGAAAAAATGTCCATGCGGAAAATTTTGAGTTTTGGGTAATTCCCCCGAAAAAGTTTTTAAGTAAGTTAAGGAGGCGAAAAAAGTTTTCGGGTTAGTGCTTGAATTATGTAATTTTTCGGAATAGTATGCACACGCCTATGAAATCACATGAATATCAGGCGAAGCAACTGTTAGCATCCTATGGTGTTCCAGTGGAACGTGGTGTCGTCGTTTGGGACGCGGATAAGGCAGACAAAGCGCTCCACATGTTGGGCCGTCGACCCCGCTACGTCGTGAAGGCGCAGGTGCACTCCGGTGGCCGTGGGAAGGGTCACTTCGCCGACGGTTTTCCCGGTGGTGGTGTGCAGATGGCGAAATCGCCCGAAGAGGTGGAAAGGTTGCTGCGCGGCATGCTGCACAATCGTCTCATAACGGCACAAAATGCACCGAAGGGGAATCTGGTAACCGCTGTCTATATTGCAGAGGCGATCGACATGGTGCAGCAGTTTTATGTGGCTGTTTTTATCGATCGCAAGCGGCAGCAACCACTCATATTGGTGTCGAAGGATGGCGGCATGGACATTGAAAGTTTAGCCGAAACGAATCCGGAAAAATTTTTCCGCGAATACGTGAGCACAACCTATGGCCTCGAGGAATATCAAGTGCGAAGGATCGCCTTTTGGCTCGGCATCAAGG
>JAITFC010000014.1 GCA_031281635.1 Puniceicoccales bacterium
TAGGGTTATGGAAACTGGAGCGGAAATTTATGGTTGCGAATTTTGGATTCTTTGCCTAGCTTCCCAAAACGAAGAAATTCGAAAAATAGGCTACGACTATGTTACAAAGCACTTGGATCTCGCGGCGACTATTTTGCAGAATCCGTTTGACGAATCACAGAATCCACATTTGGCAATATTTACCGAATTGGTTACCTATTCCGGTTTTAAAGAGGTGAGAGATGAAGCAGTGAAAATCTTCCCATGGGCGCAAATCCAACCGTTTGATTGATAGCGCCCCTCGGTGAAATTAAGCCCACTGCAAAACCACCGCAATCCGGCTCGTGAAGCCATTTTCACATCCCTTCGGCTGAAGCGTCCCCAAAAAAGAAAAAATCAATGTCGAAAACGGCATTGACGGCGAGGGCGATTTTTTTGGGAACCTTATGCGGACAATGCGATATATTTTTGTGACAGGTGGGGTGGTGTCGTCACTCGGAAAGGGGCTAACGGCGGCAAGTATGGGTGCACTTTTGGAGGCGTGGGGGTTGCGCGTTGCATTGAAAAAATTCGACCCCTACTTAAACGTGGATCCGGGGACAATGAACCCATTCCAGCACGGCGAGGTGTACGTGCTTGCCGATGGGGCGGAAACTGACTTGGATCTTGGCCACTACGAACGTTTTACGAATGCGAAATTGACAGCGGACAGCAGCACTTCCTCGGGAAAAGTGTACGCGGCGGTTTTGAAGCGGGAGCGCAAGGGGGAATATTTGGGGCAAACTGTGCAAGTCATTCCGCACGTGACGGATGAAATCAAAAAGCGCATGCACGCGGCTGACAAAAACGTGGACGTAACAATTATCGAACTCGGCGGGACCGTGGGCGACATCGAGAGTATGCCTTTTCTGGAGGCGATTCGGCAGTTTGTCCTGGATGAAAAAAAATCCAATGTGCTTTTCGCCCACGTGGCACTGTTGCCCTATCTCCGTGTGGCGGACGAAATTAAAACGAAACCGGCCCAGCAGAGTGTGGCACTGCTGCGCGGCATAGGCATTCAACCGGACTTGCTTCTCTGCCGCACGGAAAAACGCATCACGGACGAGATTCGGCGAAAACTCAGTCTCTTCTGCAATGTTCCCGTCGAAGGAGTCATACAGGAATTGGACGTGCAGTCTATCTATGAGGTGCCAAACATGTTGCACGAAGAAGGCGTGGACCGATTCATCCTCAATTACTTTGGCTTTGCCCAGCAGCACTGCAACCTGGACCCATGGAAAAAAGTTGTGTCCAAGATCCGCCGATTGCGAAGACAGCTAACAATCGCTCTCGTAGGAAAATACGTGCATTTACAGGATGCATACAAATCGGTCTACGAATCGTTGGATCACGGCGCGATTGCAAATGGTTGCCGTTTGGGTGTGCTGCGCGTGGACCCCGAACTGCTAGAAAAGGAAAATGTCATTGCACTGCTGAAAGATTGCCGCGGCATTTTGGTCCCGGGAGGATTCGGTAATCGCGGTATTTTAGGGAAATTGTCCGCCATTCGCCACGCCCGTACCATGCGCATCCCGTTTTTTGGCATATGTCTTGGCATGCAACTGGCCGTGGTGGAATTTGCGCGCAACGTGGCCGGACTCGAAGAAGCTCATTCCGTAGAATTTGCTCCGGAAACGCCACATCCAGTTATCACGCTCATGGACAGCCAGCGTAACCTTTCCACGAAAGGCGGCACCATGCGTCTAGGACACTACGATTGCCAAATTGTTCCCGAGACCTTGCTGCAGAAAGCCTACGGAGATACACATGTGTTGGAGAGACACAGACACCGCTACGAATTCAACGGGGCCTACGTGGATAAGCTGGTGAAAAGTGGCCTGACCATTTCCGGGACAGGTCCACATGGTCTCGTTGAAGCCGTAGAAATCGCCGAACATCCCTGGTTTATCGGCGTGCAATTTCACCCGGAATTTCAATCGAACCCGCATCGAGCACACCCGCTCTTTCGGAGCTTCATCGGAGCGGCACTGGAGAATTGAGCTGTGAAGCGGCTGCTGATCGTTGACGATGAACGCAATGCCCGGGAAGGACTGGCCGAAGCCCTCCGCGGATCCTATGACGTTTGCACGGCAGCAAGTGGCGGCGAAGCGATCCGAATATTAGGAGAAGCACGGCCGGCCATCGAGCTCGTATTAACAGATTTACGCATGGCTGGACAGTCCGGAATCGACGTTGTTGCCCATTGCCGGAAAATGTCTCCTTCCCCCAAATGCGTACTCATGACGGCCTACGGTGACATCGCCACAGCGGTCAAAGCGATGAAGACAGGCGCCGCCGATTTTCTTCCCAAACCCCTCGACTTGGATGTGGTGGAAGTGACGCTGAAAAATCTTTGCGAAAAAAATCACGACCCCACGCTAGCTTCGCTAAACGAAGGAGAAAAATGCGATATTTTGGGGCATTCTCCGGCCATGGAGAACACCTTGCAGATCGTCCACCGCGTTGCCGCAACCGATGCCACTGTGCTATTGACCGGAGAAACAGGAGTCGGCAAAGAACTCTTGGCCAAGGAGATTCACCGGAAAAGTAGACGCAGCGGTAGACCGTTCATTGCCGTGAATGGGGCGGCACTTCCCTGTGACACGGTGGAAAGTGCACTTTTCGGCCACGAGCGCGGCGCCTTTACGGACGCGCACCGGCAACATATCGGCTACTTCGAGCGGGCCGGCGGCGGGACGTTATTTCTCGATGAGGTGGGAGAATTGCCTCCGTCCATTCAGGTAAAATTACTGCGAGTCCTAGAAACTCATACATTTGAACGGGTTGGAGGGCAACAAACTCTTTCGGCGGACGTGCGACTCGTGGCTGCCACCAATGCGCCACTCGAAGAGCGCGTGCGGGACGGGCTATTTCGCGAGGATCTCTACTACCGCCTCGCCGTCGTCCCAATCCCCGTGCCACCGCTGCGAGAACGGACCGAGGATATCCCGCTGCTTCTGGAACATTTTTTCCAAAAATTTCCAAACGCCCCCACGCTTTCTCCGGAAGTCCTTCGCACGCTGCGCCGCTACCCTTGGCCGGGAAATGTGCGCGAATTGCGAAATTTTTGCGAAGCTATGGGTGTCTTGCACCCCGGAGAAGTCATTCTACGCGAACACCTTGACGGACGGTTTCTGTGCGGAGGCACTGCCGATGCGGGGAAGTTTGCGATCCCGCTCGGAGACGGGCGCACTACTTCGCCACTGCAACGCGCCCTCGAAGCTGCCGACGGAAATCATTCCCACGCAGCCAAATTACTCGGAGTCAGCCGCAGCACATTCTACCGCATGCTGCACCGCGACGGAGAAAAAAATTCATAAATCCACGGCCTTATACAATTCAGATTCTTAGAAATCCACGGCCTTATACAACGGGACTTCATGTTCAGCTTGTTTGGTATCTCCATAGAAGCGGCTTTTGTTTTTCGAATGATTGAACATGATGCCGTAGTGCGTACGTGCCTGGGGTGATTCGTACACCCATTCTTTGCCGATGGAACCGCCGTGGTTTGTGGTTATGCGCTGGGTTATTTCGTCGCGGCGGTCGAATTCCTTGTTGATGTTGCCTTGAACAAAGAGCCCAGAGGAGTCGACGCAACGACTCTCTATGCCCTGCCAAAGCGTAAACACGGCCGAGCGTTGCGCTCCAACGATTTCTCCCAAAGCAATTTCTGGAGTGCTCTCAAGCTCGACTTTGACTCCTCCGTTCCCAAAGACGATCGCGAACGGCAGCAAAAACGGCATAAAATTTAAAAAAAACTTTCCCATAGATACCTCGGCAGTGATTTTAGGCGAAAAATTTTTCTCTGTCAATGGCCCTTGAAAAAAAATGAATTCTCTTGTGCGCTGCTAAATATTTGTCAAACTCCGTGAAGTTTCTGCGGCGGGTCTCGGGACGGATGGGAGATGGACTATGAAAATTCGGCAAATATTTGGTTTATTTTGTGCAATTGCGGCCGTGGCAGTGGGGCAACCGGCCATTGGAGAACCGATTCGGCGCGTGTGCGTTATGAAAATTATGGACCACGGTGCGATCGATGAAACGGCGCGCGGCATTCGAGATGAGTTGGTGGGGAGTAAGTTGGACATTCGCGAAAAATCTGCCCAGGGAAGTACGACGCTGGCCACGCAGATTGCCCAGGAATTTTTTCGGCAAAAACCAATTGCGGTGATTGCAATTGGGACGGCAGCGGCGCAGAGCATGATTAGCTATACGCGCATTGGAAAGGATTCATTGCGAATAATTTATAGCGCCGTGACAGATCCACATGTCGCCGGCCTAACGGAGCGGGTCAATGTGACGGGCGTTTCCGATTTTGTTCCATTGGAACCGCAATTGCGAACTTTTCTCCGCATCCAGCCGAAATTGAAGCGTCTCGGAATTCTCTACAATCCAAAGGAAGCAAATTCCGTGACAACGGTGGAAAAATTGCGCCCACTCTGCGCATCAGCGGGCATAGATCTTGTGGAGCGAAGGATTTCCGCTGTGGCTGAAGCGCCGCAAGCAAGTGTGCAAGTTGCCAAAATCGTGGATGCAATTTTCATCTGCAACGACAACACAGCCCGCTTCGCACTGAACAGCATCCTCGCCGCAGCCAATGCACGCAAAATTCCTGTCTATGCCAGTGATACGGAAGCGGTTTCGGCTGGTGCGTTAGCGGCAATGGGACCCAATTACTACGAAATTGGGAAGCAGACGGGAAAAATGGTTTTGCGCATCATTGACGGTGAATCCACGCGCACAATTGCACCGGAAGGCGCTGGCGCCGTGGAATTATTTCTCAATGCAGGTGTTGCACGACATCTTGGAATCACGTTAAACAAACAACTCATCACAGAAGCTAAAAAAGTTTTCAATTAAAAGCCGTCGCACTCTAACACATTCCTGCGAAAATTCGCTGCTATTTATTTGATGCCGGCGAGCTTATTAATGTTCTCAGGATATCTAAAACATTTTGCAGTTCGCAGCCACAATTCCTCGTCTCGTTTGTCTGCAATTATTCCCTGTCCATCTATCGCAAATTGATCAATTCCATAGGGTGTTTTGGGAACAAATTGGCGCATTTCCGGAGGTACATATGCTGTGGCGAAATGTTGGCATACATGAATAATCACAGGTTTACCGAGTGCCACTGAGGCTAAGTGACATAAAATATCTTCTCCTTCGATGCGTCCAGTTGAAAGTATTTGTGCCACATAACCGATGAGCAGTGCGGTTCCTGGGGAATGTTGCGCGTCTAATTCGTGCGGCAGTTTATACTTTCCACCACTGCGAAAAAGCTGTTGCAACATTTCTTCATGGCCGTAGACAAAATCTACGCACAGGTCGTAGTATTCATGCGGTAAATTGGCTGTTAAACTAACTATTAAACTCTCCAAAGTCGCCACAATGCTAAGCTTGTTAACACCTCTCAATGGTTGTCCAGTTGCATCGTATGGAACATCTTCCCGTAAATACATTTGCAAAACTTGTTCTCTTCTTCTCAATTCATCGAGCACTTGCAGCACCTTTGGATTTCTGTCATTTCTTCTCTCGATCATAGCACTTAACTGATCGCCAATTCTTCCCAATAACCCGCCGACCAAAACGCAGCAAGTTTCCTCAATGGGCCACTTACTAATGTCACTATCACCGCATTTTTCGGGAAATAGCGCGCACGCAAAAACATTTGCAAAACTGTCTCCGCAAGGTCTCCAATGTGTGACAGGGATTAGATTTGTGGAACTTGGTGCGCTCGGTGCTGGAGCCGGAGCTGGAGATGCTGCTGGAGCTGGTGCTGGTTCTGGAGCTGGAGCTGGAGCTGGTTCTGGAGCTGGTGCTGGAGCTGGTTCTGGTTCTGGAGCTGGTTCTGGAGCTGGTGCTGGTGCTGGAGCCGGAGCTGGAGCTGGTTCTGGAGCTGGAGCTGGTTCTGGAGCTGGTGCTGGAGCCGGAGCTGGAGATGCTGCTGGTTCTGGAGCTGGAGCTGGAGCTGGAGCCGGAGCTGGCGCTGGTTCTGGAGCTGCTGGTTCGGAAGGTATTTCCACCGGGTTTTTTAACTCTATGCTTACCCAATGGGGACATGGATCTGCGCTGCCGCTAGTCTTGTGCAGTAAAACCATGGATCCACGCTTCACTGCATTCTCCAATTGATCGCAGAAACCTCCAACACTAATTTCAGAATCGTCGGGATTGACAGTATTTCCATTTTGCGCATATCTCCTACATTGTCCATTCAGCGAAACTACCATTACGTCTTTTCCATAGTGACGCGCTATCTCGGAAATAGCGATGTCATCCACCGGATTTCCAGGCATGCAAATTGTTGTGGTATAATTAATTAAAAGCGACAATACGGATATTTGGTCGGCGGGCAGGTCATATGGAGTTGCTTGACCCTCGCCGATTGGTTGTGATGACACCAATGATGCGTAATCAAATACGCTCCGTTCCCTTAAGTCCGGACGCACATCCAGGACTGCAAAAACTTCGGCGCGCGTCAAAAATAATGGATGCACTTCGGCAAGTGGCATTGACGACATCCGGCAAAAGTCTACAATATTTTCTGTAAGAATAGTTAACTCATTGATGCGAGATTGTAAATAAGCCAAATTTGCGCGGGCGGAATTAATTTGGCATGGCACAACTTTTGGGTCCGGGAAAGACTTGTTGAGCTCCTCTTCTGCTCTTTGTCTCGCTTCCGTCAAATCCGGCGGCTCCTGAGCACCTAGGTGCACGCGAATTTCTAATGCCTCCAGAAATCGCATGGCGCGATCACGTTCATTTCCAAAATTTTCATCCGATGCAATCCTAAAGTCAACATTACACACCTCACCCAGAAAATCTTCAAATCTGCACTTCAGTGTCTTCCAGCATCCTAGTGAATTAGGATCACTGCTAGCTTCTGAAGCCAAACTTTGCCGCAAGGCATTCAAGGCACAGTTGACACGATTAATGTGTCGCCGATGTTTCTTTTTTTGCGGGGGGGAAAGTTTTTTCAGGATTTCCTCGAAACTTTCTCCGAATGCTGGCAATGGATCAAATATCATGACGTTTGCCCGCAAACGTGCCCACTCCTGCCGTGGATCAATGACGGCGTTGCGCCAATTTTCCTCAGTGCTTAAAAAATATATAATTTCAGAAATTATTTCCTGAGCATGCTGCAATTGCCCATCAATAACTGGGTGTGACACGCGCACGTCGCCAAAAATCATTACAATCGATTGCAAATGCGCAATGCCTACCTCGAATCGAGCTCGCATGTAGGCCAATCTATCGTCATCTCCGTACACTTGATGAGCCGTGCATAAAAATAAGCAGCTATTGTTACCGGCCGTGCCGCGGTCAGATATCTCGCAACATTTTTGCACCAATAGCATCTGAAAGGCCCACAATTTGTCTTCTGGCTTGCGCTGATGCTGCGGTCTTACATTCGGATTCAGCAGTGTAACCCAAAAATCCCCATAATTCAGATAATCCATTAGCCTGGCATCGCGCATATCTTGAACAGTACTGGGCGGACATACGGGAGGACTTGGCGCAGGAGGACGACGGACATTTCTCGGATTTGAAGCAGGGGAACAACAAGCATTTCCTGGATTTGAAGCAGGAGGAGGGACTTGTCCAGGGTTACATGCGACTGGGTTATGCGGAACAAGGGCAATGGATCGTCGCAAGTTGCCTACTTCTGTTCGAAGCGCGGCAGGCACTTTTTCCCGATGAAAAATCACGTCCCACAGCGCAGCTAAAAACGGGAAGAAATGCGTCCCATCATCGCAGTAGGCAGCATAGAGGAAGGAGAAAAGTGCACGCCATCCCATGTCTGAAAAAACGTTTTCCGCTTGGTATAGCCGCAAGAGATCGAGCGGCGTCTCGCTTTGACATCCCTGGGCAAGCGGCGATTCTCGCAACTTCTGTAAGAAACGCGAATGCGATCTGTCGACCATTGTCATTTTTTCGCTCCAATTAATTCACAGTTTTTGCGAACACTCACTCTCTCCAAAATGCAGTAGTAGTGTGATCTACAAAAAATTGTAGGTGACGACTGCCTATGCCCCGTGTTACACTTAATATTTTTTTCTCACAAGGCAAGATTTTTCGCGGAATGGTTGGAAAAGAAAAAATGCTCCCAGCCACATTGGCATTATTTTGATATTGATATGTGAACCAAGGTATTGCCCCGGGTCCCCCGGTGACTCCGGACCGCTGTCCTGTTTTCGGCGCCATAGCGCGGCATGCTTTACTTTTGTGTCGAGAATCGCAGGAAAATTTTCCCACTGCGCTCGACCTAAAGTGCCTCCGGGAAGCGTTGTGGCGGAAAAATTCATTTTTCGAGGAAATAACCTTGAATGGATTTTGCGCGGGTCCACAATGCTGACGATTGCCGCTGTAACGTGTTGCAATCCTGGAGGAAGTCATGGCAAAGAGCATACGAGTGGGAATTAACGGTTTTGGCCGCATCGGGAGGTTGGTCTTCCGTGCGATGGAAGAAATGAACTTGCACAGTCAGGGCATAGAAGTGGTGGCAGTCAACGACTTAGTCCCCGCTGATAATTTGGCCTATCTGCTCAAGTATGATTCGACGCAGGGGCGCTTTGCGGGGACTGTGGAGGCGCGCGGCGAAGACACTTTGCTGGTAAATGGGCGGAAAATTGCCTGTTTGGCGGTCAAGGACGGTCCGGCAGCTATTCCGTGGAAAGATCTTGGAGTGGATATCGTTGTGGAATCTACGGGATTATTCACAGAAGCAGAAAAAGCCCGCGGACATCTGGACGCCGGAGCAAAGGTAGTCATCATTTCGGCACCGGCGAAGGGAGATGGCGTGAAAACGATTGTACGAGGCGTCAACTGCCACACACTAACAGCCAAAGACAAACTGATTTCAAATGCTTCTTGCACAACAAATTGCCTCGCGCCAGTCGTGAAAGTAGTCCTAGATAATTTCGGCATAGAAGAGGGATTGATGACCACAATTCACAGTTACACAGCCACGCAAAAAACCGTTGATGGGCCCTCGCGCAAGGATTGGAAGGGGGGAAGGGCCGCCGCCGTAAATATCATCCCGTCTACCACCGGCGCCGCCAAAGCCGTCGGATTAGTCATTCCGCAGGTGCAGGGAAAATTGACGGGGATGTCATTTCGCGTACCGACACCGACCGTTTCAGTTGTGGATGTTACCCTACGAACGAGCAAGGAAACGTCATACGAAGAAATTTGCAAAAAAATGTCCGAAGCCGCCAATGGGTCGCTCAAGGGAATCCTGTCCTACACCGTCGACGAAGTGGTTTCTTCTGATTTTATCCATGATACGGCCTCGTCTATCTTCGACGCTGGCTCCGGAATCGGCTTGAATAGTCGGTTCTTCAAGCTCATCTCCTGGTACGACAACGAATGGGGATATAGCTGTCGCTGTGCCGAGTTGGTTGCAAAGGTTGCCAAATTGTCATAAATTCCGCCGGGAATTTTCCTGGCATACACGGACCGGTCATTGGAAGGTACAGTTTCAATTTGGCTGCTTGACAAGGGGATTCAGATGCGGCAGGGTGTCCCCATGGAAGAGCTATCCGAATTGACATTTCCGACATTTTTGCAAGAACATAGAGTTGCGCTCGTAGATTTTTTTGCGCCGTGGTGCGGGCCCTGTCGCGCCATTGGTCCAACGATTGAGGCATTGGCCGAGGAATTTTCTGGACGCGCTGGCATCGCCAAGTGCAATGTGGATGGCGCGGATTTTTTGGCACAGAAGTATGGCGTCAGCAGCATTCCCACGCTCATTTTTTTCCGGGACGGCGAAGTGGCGGAGACGCTCATCGGATCACACACGAAGGAAGAATTATCCAAAATCCTAAATAGACTCCTCTCCTAGGCGTGGATCGGTCACTGCAACAAACCAGGGGGGAACGGACCATGCGCCTCCGCTGGCAATGGTTTTGGCTTGGAATTCTGGCCGTCGCATCACTGCTGGGATTTTTTTACCAAAGTGCCGGATACGAGCAACATCTTGGCCTACGCCACGCCGGACCAAGCTGGGAACATTGGCTGGGAACGGATCTTTTGGGCCGTGACCTCTTCATGCGCCTGCTCTGCGGCGGCCACGTTTCCCTCTGCGTCGGCATCGTTGCATCGGCCATTTCACTGTCTTTGGGAACTGCAATTGGCATGCTAAGTGGATACGTCGGAGGGAGAACGGACCGCTTTCTCATAGGCTGCGTGAATGCCTTTTGCGCGTTGCCTCTCACGCTACTCACTCTGCTCTTCCTAATTTTTCTCGGAAATAGCATCTGGGTGCTCTGCTTAGCTATCGCACTAACGGAGTGGTTTACGCTTGCCCGTGTGGTGCGGTCGAGTACGCGTGACCTGCGCAATCGCACGTTTGTACAATCTGCATACGCGCTCGGCCAGAGCCACTTCCGCATCCTATGCCGGCACATTTTCCCTCATCTACTACCCATTCTCGCCGATTACGCGCTCCTTCTAATGGCTAATGCCGTTCTTTTGGAAGCATTTTTGAGTTTTTTAGGCATTGGCGTGCAACCGCCACGCAGCTCCTGGGGAAATATGATTGTTGCCGGCGTCCGCACATTAAATGAACATCCTTGGCAACTCATATGGCCATCGCTATGTTTGCTTTGTACGCTATTCGCACTCACTACACTGCGTCGCGATGACTACTCCCAGTAGGATGTTGGACTTTGGGGAATTTTGCAATGGGTTTATTTTCCCATTTTCGTTTGAAAATTGCACAACGCCATGCTATAATAGCCGCGGATGAATAGGACAGCGGTAATTCTTACAACCCCAATGTTCGGGCCTGATGGTCTCAAACACATTCGAAAAGATGGCGCCAGCAAGTTTACCATTGGGCTGTGTGTTGCCTGCGTACCACCAAAAATTGTCGCTTTCCTGCTGAGCATTACACTTTTTTTGCTCGTTTTGATATTGTACATCCCCGGCGGCCTATTGGCCGGTCTGCCAGTACGTTTGGCGGAAGCGCTGCAACTGGCCTCGCCGGAAACCATGG
>JAITFC010000008.1 GCA_031281635.1 Puniceicoccales bacterium
GTGCCCATAGCTTGCTCTTTGCTGTGGGGGAGTTTGTTCTACTCATTGACGGTGGAATGAGTCCAAAGGACGTGGGACTGTCGAGTTTGCCCGATTATACGCGCATTCCGCCAAATTCCGTTGATCTTATCCTTCTGACGCATTGTCACTTGGATCACATTGGCTCCCTGCCGTGCATCCATCGCATGCAACCGTCCGCGCGCGTGCTGATGACCATGGCGTCCAGTGAAATTTTGCCAATTATGCTGCAAAATTCCTACACGGTCATGCTGCGCCAGCGGGACGAAAAGCACGTGGAAGAATATCCTCTCTTTTCGCGGCCGGAAGCGGAAGCGGTGATCAACGACATCTTTCCCATGCACTACGGACGTTCGCGAGAATTCATCAAGAACGGCGACCATCTGCGCATTACCTTCTATCCGGCTGGCCATGTCATGGGAGCGGCAAGTATTCTTCTGGAACACGGCGGAAAAAAATATTTCTTTACGGGGGATATTCTGTTCCGTCGCCAGCATACGCTGAGTGGTGCGCAAATTCCTTCCATGAAAGTGGATATGCTGATTACGGAAACTACGCGTGGTACCGCAGAGCACGAGGAAAATTTCACCTACGAAGCGGAATTGGACAAATTGCTGGACGTTGTTGGAAAAACAATTAAGGGCGGCGGCTCCTGTCTCTTGCCAGTGTTCGCTCTCGGTCGCATGCAGGAAATGGTCACAATCATTTACGAGGCTCGGCGCCGCAGCATTTTACCGCGCAATTTCCCCATCTATTGCTCCGGTCTCGGACTCGCCGTCGTGGACGTGTTTGAAAAAATTTTCCGCAGTCGCAGAAAATACGGCGTCGATTATCGGGCAAAGGATCCGATATGCCCCCCGATGCGTCAAGATTTGAACCACAGATTGGCGCCGGCCGAGGAAGCCAGTTTCCGAAAGCGCATCTTGCATACGCTCAACGTGCGACCGCTGCCCATCAAGCACCTGAAACCGGGGGTGGACATGCGCCAGCCGAGCCTCTTTATAACCAGCAGTGGCATGCTAGTGGAAAATACTCCAGCATACTTGGCCGCCGCTTCACTGTTGCCATTTGATCATAACCTCATCGCATTTACCGGCTTCTGCGACCCCACAACGCCGGGTGGAGACCTGCTTACGCGCAGCAAGGGGGAAATGTTTCCCTTCCATGCGCTGGACTTCGACGCTCCCATCCGGGCCAGCGTCGAAAAGTACGATCTGAGCGGCCACGCGGATAGGGAGGACCTGATCTATCTCGCCAAAGAATTGCAGCCATCGACTATCATTCTCAGTCATGGGGATATGGATGCACGCCAATGGTTCGCCGAGGCACTGAGGGTGTCTAATCCAAGTGCAGAAATCGTTAATCCGGAACCGCAAATGACTTACACACTATAAATTCGCCATTCGCGTGTTACGAAGAGCAGAGAGGAGAATGGAAAAATGCGCGACAAGGAGGGTGAAAAAACTGGCGAAAACTCAGCATCACCGGTGGAAAATTACGGTTTTGACGAGTTGATGGCGCTCTACGACAATGATTTTAAAGGACTGAATCGGCTAAAACTTTCTCGCACCTCTCCGCACGAACTGGGGCAGGTCCTGGTCCGTTTGGCTCCAGAAGACCAGGCAGAATTTCTAAAAAAATTGTCCGATCGCCTTGCGGGAGAGATTCTTTCCGATTTACCGTCCGAGGACTCGGCGGAGGTTTTGGCGCAATTAAAAGACATGCGCGCCCTGAGAATTTTATCACAGCTGGAACCGGACGATGCCGCCTATATCGTTCGTCAGCTGGACGAAGAGGACCGAGACAGACTTCTGGGGAAACTGCCAATCCAATCCGCCAAAACCCTCTACGACCTGCTTGCCTATGACCAGGGTACCGCCGGTGGAATTATGACTCCACATGTCAATAAAGTGCACAGCGAGTGGACCGTAGACGAATGTATCGCCATGTTGCGCAGGAGTGGCGAAGAAAATGAAAATTTAGATATTCTCTACGCCATCAGTTCCTCGGGCTGTCTTGTTGGAAGTGTCACACTGCACCAACTTATCCGTTCCAACGGCGAATGCACCATCGGGAAGATTCTCAACGACGATATCCGCAGCGCTTGTCGCATCGACGATTCCGCCAATCAAGTGGCGCAGGTCATGGCAGAATTTGACTGTCACAGCGTCCCCATCGTGGATCATTGCGGCCGATTGGTGGGCATGGTGACACACGACGATGTCATTGATATTTTGCAGGACAACGCCACGCGGAATATGCAGATTCTGCACGGTGCCGGCGCCGAAGAAAGTATCCACGATCCCGTTGCCTATAGCGTCGCCAAGCGTCATCCCTGGCTGCTTGTCAATCTTCTCACCGCCGCCTTGGGAGCCCTCGTCGTCTCATTTTTTCAAACGCAAATTGAGCAGTTGACAATTTTAGCCGTTTTCATGACCCTTATCACCAGTCTCGGCGGCAATGCGGGTGGACAAACCCTCGCCGTCGCCATTCGAAGCCTCGCACTGGGAGACTGGCGCCGCGGAGACACGCTCGGCATCTGCCTGCGAGAAACTTTAAAGGGAATTGCAAATGGTATTTTAACCGGCCTGGTCGCCGCAATAATCAGCGCATTTCTCACAAAAAACATCGCCGTTGGAACAGCCATTTTCCTCGCCATGGTCCTAAATATGGCCCTCTGCGGACTGTCCGGCGCACTCATTCCCTACGCATTGAAAAAAATTGGCTGCGACCCGGCGCAAAGCGCGTATATCTTTCTCACCATGGTGACGGACACAGTTGGCATGTACATTTTTCTCCGCCTTGGCTGCTGGCTGCTACTCTAATTGCCCGCAGCAGCATCCCCTAAAGAAATCTTCGCCGAGAAATGGTATTAATGAATTTTGGGAAGGATGCTGCAAATTGGCATTGACGTAATTATACACTCTAACAATCACAATTTTGTTATACGGGCATTTTGATCGGGACGCACGAAGATTATTATTATGGGCAAATTTGCTGAGAAATGTATCAATCCGAATTATCGGATAAATCCAGGAAACACGTTCTAAGCCATTGGGCTGTCGTTTCTCCCGGATGCGTAAGGATCCGTCGCAGCTCTTCGGCAATGGTCGCAAATTCTTTCCGCGCGCGCAGAAATCGTGCCACCTGCTCGGCTAAAATTTTCGGTTGTGCGCCATTTTGCAGATATTCCGGATAGAATTCGTAGCCAAGTAAGATGCTCGCTATCCCTAAGTACGGCGTTTTTACTAATTTTTTACCAATCCAATAGGTGGCCGGGTGTGTTCGATAGATTATGACTCCGGGAATGCCTTCCAATGCGCAGCGCAGAGACATCGTTCCGGCGTTGACAATTACGGCCTGCGCCCCGACGGAACACTGATTGGCCTCCGCGATGGAAATGAGCTTTATTTTTTCCGCCACGTTTGGCGCATTAACCAGTTCTGCGTGAAGAATTTGCCGAATATCTTCCGTGGGATAGAGGCAGAGAAATTCGCGCACATCACTCAGAGCACCATCGGCGGCAGCGGCTAACATCGTTGGGAATAACCTCCGCACCACTGTCTTGCGACTTCCTGGGAGCAGGAGAATTTTCCCGTTTTTTTCGTAGTGAACCAGGCCAGCCCGCGCCGTACGAAGGAGAGGGTGCCCGGTGTAAGTAACTGGCAACGAAGTATCAGCGAACGACTCTGCCTCGAATGGGAACAGCACAGCCAGGGCGTCAATATATTTTGCCATGACGAAGCGGCGCCGCGGTTTCCAAGCCCAGATTTGCGGGGCAACGTAGTAGCAGAGAGGAATTGGTCCACCGCCTTTTTTCCCGATGCCGCGCTCGACCAACTCCCTTGCAATGCGGAGATTTAGTGACGGCGAATCGATGAAGCAGATGCATTTTGGGCGATGCTTCTCCACCCAGGCGACGATTTTTTGGATGAAGTTGTAGAAAAATCGCCAATGTCGCAGAACCTCAACGATTCCCATGACAGACCGACTGACCATATTATGCAGAAAATGGTCAGCCTCCGCCGCCATCTGGATGCCTCCGACCGCACATATGACAGCATTTTGGTGCAATTGCCGATAATCCGCGATGAGTCCCGCGCCAAGCTCGTCACCGGAACATTCCGCCGCAATCAGCAGCAAATCCACGCGCCCGTGCACATCCATCAATTCAATCCTATCCATCCCAGCGCAATGGTGCCAATTTGTGCGATGTTGCCGATAAAATGCAAAATTTTTTTTGGACCAACGGTGAAAATTTTGCCGGAAAATTCGTGAAAGATCCTCAAAAGCACCGAATCCAACGGCCGAATGTGCGTGAAAATTTTCCAATCCTAGAGTAAAGTTTTCCTATTTTTCCCTTGCATTTACTCACCCGTTCGGGTAAAATACTACGATGACAGCGAGACAGCGAGACAGCGAGAC
>JAITFC010000030.1 GCA_031281635.1 Puniceicoccales bacterium
ACCACGCAAGGCTTCCGATAGCGCTGCATTAACTTTCCAGCCACAATTCCAATGACGCCTGTATGCCAGTGATCACTGAACAGCACGACGGAGTTGCGATCCGCGTACTGCGTTTCCACAATATGACTCGCCTCTTCGGTAATTTCCGATTCGATGCGTTGCCGTTCCACATTCATCTTAGCCAGAGACGTGGCAATGCTGCTAGCCTTGGCATAGTCGTCGGTCAGAAACATTTCCACAGGCGCACTGGCATCTGCGATGCGGCCGCTGGCATTGATTCGTGGACAAACTCGAAATGATAAGTCCACTGCCACCAATGGCTTATCGCCGTCCAATTCCGCTTGCGTCATAATCGCCTTAGTGCCCAGGCGCCACGGATTTTGCAATTCTTTTAGTCCATATTTTACCAAAACGCGATTTTCTCCCAGGAGCGGCATGACATCGGCAATTGTTGCCATGGCAACGAGGTCCAACTGCTTGCGCATGACAAATTCTTCCGCCTTCTGATCATTTTTTTTGCGGCGCATTTTCAGCAAGCCGTGAACGCACTTAAAAACAAGTCCAGCGGTGCAAAAAATTCCAAATTTTTTCTGCTCGATGCCACCGTAGGCGTTGGGATTGACTAGAATGTGTTCTGCAGTTCCTTCACGCGTGATGCGGTGATGATCCACGACGATGATGTCCGTTCCTTTGTTACGCATCCAAGCTATTTGTTCCAAAGAATTTGTGCCGCAGTCAAGCGCAATGGCCAACGACGGTGTCCCCGTTTCGTAGGCGCGCTCCACAACCATCTGCGAAAGGCCGTAGCCCTCTTCAAATCTTCGCGGAATGCAGTAGTACACATCTCCACCGAAATAGCGCAACGCGCTGACCATGAGTGCCACAGACGTGATTCCATCCACGTCGTAGTCCCCAAAGATGACAATTTTTTCATGCTGCTCTATGGCCCGCTCAATGCGGTCAACGGCTTCTTGAACATGTGTGATTTCAAAGGGATCCGACAGTTGACTCAGTCGCACATCCAGAAAAAGGTGTGCCTGCTGCGGCTCCGCTAACCCGCGTGCTGCTAGCAATCTAGCTGCAATTGTGGGAAGCCTAAGAAGTCGCTTCAGCTGTTCCACATCTTTTTCGTCGTATTTGATCGGCTTCCACCGCAATTTTTCTGTGCTCATTTCACCGTCGTGCTAGTGAAATAATTTTCATTCATCAATCATTATTTACGTTTTGCAGCATTTTTTTGGGAAATTGCGCGCAAAACATCGCCATCACTTCCAACCAAGCATCTTCCACATCATAATGGCCGGATGCGTGCGACGGATTTGCCGGCCATTCAGACATTGCTAGATGTTTAAGATCATCTCCTAGCCACCCATTGGTAGTATACCCCACCGATGCTATTGGGAAAAAGTCTTGTAACATCATACTGCCTAAGAAAATCACATATTTTTGCACCATCGGAATCTGCCTCTGGCTGAAGGTGATGATTTGTTATGAGCCATTGAAAAATTTGAAAATATTCATATTCCTCTTCTGTCATTTTGCTACCTGCTTTTAATTTCCGAACGATTAATGCATACGGAGTAGTGACGGTGTGCTTAAATGGTATATTTGTCGTTTCACGAATCCTGGCCTCGAGAAATTTAATGCATGTGTTGATAAATTTTTGGTCGCACCCTAAGGGATGGACACGTTTCAGACAGAACGCGCGCAAGAAATCGCGATCCTCTTTTTCTATGGTTTCTAAGCTACTTAAACTTGTCAAAAGTACCATAGCTCGTTGCATATCGGACATCTTAACAGTGGCACGACCAGCTGAATCGACGGAAAATGAAAATCTTTCGCGCACAGCTCGCAGCAAACTTTGCACATCGTTTCTGTCCTTTATGGGACTTTCCGCGAGCAAAGGTGGCGTCGTGGCAATTTCTGAGGCCTGTATCTGTGCGGGTATTGGCTGCGCCTGCGGTAATTCATGGTCGGGTACAAACAGGGAGAGGAAAAAGCGAAAGTGTGAATATTGTTCAGGATCCAATACTGGATAACTCCACAAAAGATCTCCCCACATAGAAGCTAGCGTTTTTCTTTGGTTGCCGAAAGCAGAAATGATTGGTTTTTCCGAAAATTGCTCTAAACGCGTCTTCAAGTCATTGGAACGTTCGAGCACCCGTGTGAAGTTGCGCCACAACTGAAGAACTTCGGCTTCGGTAAGCTCACTCTTCGCCAACGGAGTATCGCACTCATGCAAAGGATTTGAAAAAACTACGTAATGGCCCGTAAGATCGAATCGTCCGAATGATTGATCTGCTGTTTCCCTCTCGACGAATTCCTTAGCCTGGCGCATTTCTGAAGTTACTTCGACCCCCCAACGGAGTATTTCTCCAAATTTTCGGAGACTTTTCGTTTCCGGATCCTGAAAAATCGGAAAAAACACAATTCGCCTTCGAAGCTCCAAAACTTCATTCGAGCTTGGAAGATCTTTGTCAAAGAAAAATTGTCTCAGAATCAACGGGAGTTCATTGGAAATCTCGTTATTCTGGTCCGCTTCGAGTAGTTTACTTTCAATGTAGACTGGAAAGTTGACCAATGCCCCACTATGCATTCGCATCGATTTGGCTTGGATTACGAGATCATTTCTTCCCATGTTGGGATTATTGCCTACAGCTTGTATTCTTTGGATTTTCTCAATGAGGCGGGACTTGTCTTCCGGCGCAACGGGCACGGGATTTTGGTGCAGAATTTCGACGAGAAAACGTATATTGATAGGTGGAATAATGCTCGGAAGCACGGTTCTACTGGTATTATTTATTTTCTTTAGGCTGAATGGTAGCGT